>CAXGVP010000185.1:0-6797 GCA_964013055.1 uncultured Albimonas sp. | reverse complement strand
AGGGCCGGGTTCCCCGGCCCGGAGGCGCCCTGCGGGCGGGCTTGGGCCCGTGGCGCCGGGCGCGCCAGAGGGCCGGAGGTCAGTCGCGGGGCGGCTCTCGGCGGCGCGACGGGGTCTCGACGATGCGGACGTCGCGCTGGGGGAAGGGGATCTCGATCCCGTTGGCCTGGAAGGCGTCCCACAGGGCCAGGAACACCGCGCCGCGCACGTTGGTCAGCCCCTGCGCCGGATCGTGGATCCAGAAGCGCAGCACGAAGTCGACCGAGCTGTCGCCGAAGGCCGTCACATGGCAGACCGGCGCCGGCTCGTGGCTGACGCGGGTGACGCCCCTGGCCGCCTCCACCGCGATGCGCCGGACCGCGTGGGGGTCGGAGGCGTAGGCCACCCCGAAGGTCACGTCCAACCGCACCAGTTCCGAGGAATAGGACCAGTTCACCACCTGCCCGGTGATCAGGTCCTCGTTGGGGATCAGGTACTCGCGCCCGTCCCGCGTGACGACCGAGACGTAGCGGGCGTTGAGGCCCGAGATCCAGCCGAAGGTCTCGCCCAGCGAGATCACGTCCCCGGGCTTGATCGACTTGTCCACCAGCAGGATGACGCCGGAGACGAGGTTCGAGACCACCTTCTGCAGCCCGAACCCCACGCCGAGCCCGATCGCGCCCGAGAACACCGCCAGCGAGGTCAGGTCGAACCCCGCCACGTTCAGCGCGGCGGCGGCGGCGGCGACGAAGATGGCGAAGGCCGCGACCTTCTCGGTCAGCACCCGCATCGAGGGCGAGATCTCCTCGACCCCCGCGAGCCTCCGGCGCAGCACCGCCAGCGCCCAGCGCGACAGCCAGACCAGCGCGATCAGCGCCAGCACCCCGCGGGCGGCGGTGAGCAGCGAGACCCGCCGCTCGGCCACGGTGACGGCGACGCCGTCGAGCGCCTCCATCAGCGCGCCGGCCTGGCCCAGCACCAGGGCGGTGGCGAAGATCAGCGCCCCCCAGCGGGCGATGCGGCGCAGCAGCGGGTTGCGGATCAGGCGCACGGCGATGCCCACGCCCGCCCAGACCGCGCCGAGCTGCGCGGCCAGCCCCAAGAGATGCGAGCGCGAGGGCCAGGTGACCTCGGCCATGACCGCCGCGACGGCCCAGCCCAGCAGGGCGAAGGTGATCAGCCCCAGCCGGTCGCGCACCAGCACCAGCGCCCGCGCCGCCGGCGGCGTCAGCGAACGCGCGCGCATCCAGGCGTCCATCCGCGGATGCGCCGCCCGCCCGATCCCCCAGGCGACCAGCGCCAGCAGGCCGATCAGCCCCAGCTGCGCCAGCCGCCCCGGCTGGACCATCGCCACCAGTTCGTTGCGCAGCCAGGGCAGCAGCAGCTGCGCCTGGGCGAGAAGCTCTTCGAGATCCGTCATCGTCCCCCACTCTCGCCCCCCGCGCCCGGCGGGGAAAGGGGCTTCGCGCCCCCCCTCCGGCGCCGGAGCGTGCGCGCAAAGACCTTGACGCTGCGGCCGCCGGCTCGCACGACTGTCTGCAACTACAGGAGGAAAATAAGTTGACTGATTTCTTCGAACGTGTGGCGCAGATTTCCAGCCGATCCAAGGTCGCGGAGCGGCAGGCGCAGACCGAGGAGGCCACCAAGACCTCCGTGATCCTGCCGTTCCTCCAGATGCTGGGGTTCGACGTCTTCAACCTCGACGAGGTCATCCCGGAGTTCGTGGCCGACGTCGGCACGAAGAAGGGCGAGAAGGTCGACTTCGCCGTGAAGATCGACGGCAAGATCGCGATGCTGGTCGAGGCGAAACCGATCGGGGTCAAGCTGGGCGACGTCCAGTACAGCCAGCTGTTCCGCTATTTCTCGGTGACCGAGGCGCGGCTTGCGATCCTGACCAACGGGCGCGAGGCGTGGTTCTTCTCCGACACCGATGCGCCGAACAAGATGGATGCGAAGCCGTTCTTCCGCTTCGATTTCCAGAGCTACGACCGGGCGCAGGTCGAGGAACTGGCCCGCTTCCAGAAGCCGAACTTCGAGATCGAGGCGATCGTCGAGGCGGCATCCAACCTGAAATACACGCGCGCCGCCGCGGCCTATCTTCGTCAGCAGCTCGAGGACCCGGAGGACGAGTTCGTCCGCCTCGTCGGGCGCAGGATCCATGACGGCTCGATCACCCGGGGGGTCTCCGAGCAGTTGCGCCCCGCCATCCAGTCGGCGCTGGAGGAGATCATCCGCGACCGGATCCAGGACAAGCTCAGCATCAGTTTCCGCGAAGAGCGCAAGCCCGCCCCCGAGCCGCAGCCCGCCCTGCAGGAAGACGAGGCGACGCCCGCCGACGTCGTGACGACGCCCGAGGAGCTGGCGGGCCACCTGATCGTGCGCGCCATCGCGGCGCGTCATGTGCCGGTGGAGCGCATCTCGATCCGCGATGCGAAGAGCTATTGCGCGATCCTCATGGACGACAACAACCGCAAGCCGATCTGCCGCCTCTACTTCAATTCGGCGACGACGCGGCATGTCGGCATCTTCGACGCGGAGAAGACGGAGGCGAGGCACAGGGTCTCCGGGCCGGACGACCTCTACCAGTACGTCGACCAGATCGAGGCGGTGATCAGGGCCTACGCCTGAGGCTGGCCGGGCGGCTGTTCCTGACCGCCGGGCGGAGCGGCCCCGCGTCTCGCCGCGCTTCTGCGGAACGCGGGGGGCTGCTAGCCTCGCAAGGTCCGGCAGCAGGGGAGGGCTTGAGATGGCGCGGTCGCAGGGTCTGGGGACGGGCACGTCAGGCGCCATGGCGCCCTCGGGCCGGCGGTGCGGCAGGAGCTTCGCCGCCGCGCTGGGCGCGCTGCTGCTGGCGGGGTGCGCGGGGTCCTATGACGAGCTGGAGCTGCTGGGGCCGCCGGTGCTCTATGCCTCGGGGGCGGTGGATCCGTTCGCGGGGGTCGAGGCGCAGGACTATGCCCAGCTCGACGAGCTGCTGTATGTCACCGGCCGCCGGCCCGCCGCGGAGGGCGAGCCGCAGGCCCATTACGCCGACGCCCGCGCCCCGGTGCTGCGCGCCGGCGCCGCGCGCATCGCCGTCGATCCGCCGTTCCGCGACCTCGCCGAGATCCGCGCCGTCACCCTGGGCGGCGAGGAGGGGCCCGCGCGCACCATCTCGGTCGCCTCGGTGGAGGAGATCGGCGTCCTTCCCGCCGGCCTGACCGATTTCCACGTCATCTCGCCCGAGGATCCCGCCGTCGCCGCCGCGGGCGAGGCCTTCGCCCGCCGGGTGGATGCGCATTTCGCGCTCTCGGGCCGGGACGAGGTCTTCATCTTCGTGCACGGCTACAACGTGAACTTCGAATACCCGCTGCTGGTCTCGAAGGAGTGGCAGCACTACCTCGGCGACCAGGGCGCGTTCATCGCCTTCTCCTGGCCCGCCACGCCCGCGCGGCTGGCCTATTTCAAGGACATCGAGACGGCCGAGGCCTCGGTCCGCGACCTGCGGGTGCTGCTCGACTTCCTCGCCGCGCGCACGGCGGTCGAGCGGATCCACCTGGTCGGCTACAGCGCCGGCTCGCGGCTGGTGCTGCGCACGCTCCAGCAGGTGGCGCTGATGCATGCGGGCGGGGCCGAGGCGCCGCCGCTGGGCGAGGTGATCCCGATCGGCTCGGACGTGGACCCCAAGCTGTTCCTGCAGGTGCTGGCGGACGGCGGCCTCTCGGTCGTCGAGCGGCTGATGGTCTACATGTCGGGCTCGGACTCGGCGCTCTCGACGTCCTCGCTCCTGCTCGACCGCCGGCCGCTGGGCCGCAGCAGGAGCCCCGAGGAGGCGCCGCCGGAACTGGTGGCGCGGCTGGCGGAGATGGAGAGCCTGGAGCTGATCGACGTCTCCGAGGCCGAGAATTTCGACGCCGGCAACGGGCACTGGTATTTCCGCGCCTCGCCCTGGGTGCGCTCGGACCTGATGGGGGCGCTGCTGACGCGCGAGCCCGCCCCCCGCCGCGGCCTGACCCGCGCCCCCGGCGCCGCCCGCTGGCGCTTCCCGCCGGACTATCCCGCCCGGCTGGAGGCGGCGGCGCGCGCCTGGGGCGGCTGAGCCTTGCGCCGGCGCCGGCGCGGGGCCATCGTCGCGCCGCCTGCCGAGGAAGGACCTGATGACCGAGCTGCGCGCCCTCCACCCGCCCGTCGAGCCCTACGAGACCGGCTTTCTCGAGGTCGGCGAGGGCCACCGCATCCACTACGAACGCGTCGGCACGCCCGGCGCCAGACCGGCCGTGTTCCTGCACGGGGGGCCGGGAGGCGGGATCGCGCCCGACTACCGCCGCTTCTTCGATCCCGCGCGCTACGACCTCCTGCTGTTCGACCAGCGCGGCTGCGGCCGCTCGGAGCCGCACGCCTCGCTGGAGGCGAACGACACCTGGCGGCTGGTGGCCGACATCGAGCGGCTGCGGGAACTGGCGGGCTGCGAGCGCTGGCTGGTCTTCGGCGGCTCCTGGGGCTCGACGCTGGCGCTGGCCTATGCGCAGGCGCACCCCGAGCGGGTGAGCGCCCTGATCCTGCGCGGCATCTACACCGTCACCCGCGCCGAGATCGACTGGTACTACCGGCGCGGCGTCTCCGAGATGTTCCCCGACGCGTGGGAGAGGTTCCTCGCGCCGATCCCCGAGGCGGAGCGCGGCGGCGACCTGGTGGCCGCCTACCGCAAGCTGCTGACCTGCGACGACGAGGCCACCCGGCTCGCCGCCGCCCGCGCCTGGTCGATCTGGGAGGGGACCACGATCACCCTGCGCCCCGAGGACGCCGACGCGAAGTTCGGCGACCCGCATTTCGCGCTCGCCTTCGCGCGGCTGGAAAACCACTTCTTCCTGCACGACTGCTGGCTGCGCCCGAACCAGCTGCTGGACGAGGCGCACCGGCTGGCCGGCATCCCCGGAGAGATCATCCACGGCCGCTACGACATGCCCTGTCCGCTGCGCACCGCGTGGGAGCTGCACAGGCGCTGGCCGGACTCGACCCTGCACATCGTCGAGGGGGCCGGGCACTCGGCGATGGAGCCCGGCATCCGCGACCGCCTGCTGCGCGCGACCGAGCGTTTCGCCGACCTCTGAGAAACGAAACAGGCCGCCGCGGGGGACCGCGGCGGCCTGTCCGAGGGGCGGGGCCTCAGCCCATCGGGTCGATGGGCGCGATCGGCCCGATGGCGCGCTCGATCACCGCGCCGGCCTCGAGCAGGGCCCGGTCGCCGTAGCGGGCCGAGATCAGCTGCACGCCCATCGGCTTGCCGGGGACCGTGTCGACGGGGACCGAGAAGCCGGGCAGGCCGATCGTGGGCGTGCCGGTCAGGGGCGCCATCGCCGCGAAGAAGGCGTCGGCGTCGAGGTCGTCGCGCTGGTCGAAATCCTCCGCGAAGGGCCTGGACCAGCAGGTCGCGGTCAGGATCAGCGGATAGTCGGCGAGGAACGCCTGCCACTCGCGCAGGAGCGTCGAGCGCTTCGCGATCAGCTTGAGCATCCCGTCGCGGTCGGCGATCTCGGGCACGCCGCGCAGCGTGACCTCCAGCGCGCGCTTCATCTTGGCGTCGCCGATCTCCTCCATCAGGCCGGCGAGCCCTGCGCGCATCTCGTTGCCCAGCACCACGCGCCAGTATTCCACCGCCTCCTGGAAGGAGGGCGTGGGGACCTCGACCACCTCGTAGCCCGCATCCGCCAGGATCGCGCCGGCCTTGCGGATCGCGGCGGAGACCTCCGGGTCGGTGGGGAAGTCGGGGCTCTCGGCCGCCAGCGCCACCTTGCAGGGCGCGTGGCCGAGGGGGGCGAACATCCCCGTCGAGGGGGTCTGCCAGACGTCGCGCGGATCGGGATGGGCCAGCGCCAGCATCGCCAGCCGCACGTCCTCGACCGAGCGGGCGAGCGGCCCCTGCACCGAGCTCATCTGGCTCACGATCATCCGCTCGGCGAGCTGGGAGGGGCTGTAGGCGCCCGCGATCCCCGCCGTGGGCCGCAGCCCGTAGAGGCCGCAGTGATAGGCCGGCCCGCGCACCGAGCCGCCGATGTCGTTGCCGTGCCCCATCGCGCCGATGCCCGCCGCGGTGGCCGAGCCCGCGCCGCCCGACGAGCCGCCCGGGGTGATCGTGGAATCGTGGGGGTTCACCGTCATCCCGTGCAGGTCGTTCGAGGTGAACGCGCGCATCGAGAAGCAGGGCGTGTTGGTCCGCCCGATGATCACGCCGCCCGCCGCCTTGATCCCGCGCACGACCGAGCCGTCGGCCGGCGCGATCAGGTCCTTGAACTTCACCACGCCGTTGGTGGTCGCCCGGCCCTCGTAGTCGACGTTGATCTTCACCGTCACCGGCACGCCGTGCAGGGGGCCCGAGGGGCCGTTCGCCCGCAGCGCCGCGTCGGCGGCCTTCGCGGCCTCCATCGCCTGCTCGGGCAGGGGGTCGACGACGGCGTTGAGGGCGGGATTGACCGCCTCCATCCGGGCGAGCGCGCTCTCGGTCGCCTCGACGGAGGAGATCCTGCCCGCGGCGATGGCCGAGGCCAGTTCGCCGGCCGTCCAGGACCAGAGTTCGGAAGACATGCGCGCACTCCTGCTGCGGGCCCGCGGGCGGAGGGCAGGGCGGCGGGCCGCCCCGCGCCGCGCCGGGGGCCGCGGCTCCGGGGAGGGGAAGCGGCGGGCGGCGTGCCGTGGGCGGCCGCACCGGGCGCCGGTCCCGGCGGGCGGAGGGGGGGCGCGGTCCGGCACGGGCCACGCTGCAGGGCAGCCTAGCCGCTCTTCCCGCGGGCGCGAGCGCCAAGGCGCCGGAGCGACCGCAAGACGCATACGCGCGTATCGCT
>CAXGVP010000184.1:0-6800 GCA_964013055.1 uncultured Albimonas sp. | reverse complement strand
CCCCGCCGGTCCGCCCGTGGCGGCCGCAGGAGGTCGCGGGTCGGGCCCGGGACACGCGCGCCGCGCCGGCGTCGCTTCCGGGGCGCCTTGGGGGCTTGACCCCTGCCGGCCGGCCGGTTGACCCTCCGCCCCGGGCGCGTCCCCTGCCCGCCCAGCGACACGGCCGCGCGAGACGGCCGGATGGAGGATCCCCGTTGACCGACAGAACCGTGCGCGCCGCCGTCTGCACCGCGCTGACCGGCCCCGACGCCGTGCGCGTCCAGGACTGGACCAGCCGCGCCCCCGGGCCGGGCGAAGTGCGCCTCAGGCTCGCCGCCTCCTCGGCCAACTACCCCGACCTGCTGATGACCCGCGGCCTCTACCAGCACCGCGCCGAGCCGCCCTTCGTCCCCGGCCTGGAGGCCGCCGGCACGATCCTCGACGTCGGCGAGGGCGTCACGGGCTGGACGCCGGGCGACCGCGCGGTCGCCATGGTCGGCGCCGCCGGCGCGGGCTTCGCGGAGGAGACGACGGTCAAGGCCTCCGCCCTGCTGCCGACGCCCGAGGGGATGTCGGACGCCGCCGCCGCCTCGCTCTACGTCGGCCACTACACCGGCTACGTGGGCGTGGTGGACCGCGGCCGCCTGCAGCCGCACGAGACGCTGGTGGTCTTCGGCGCGGCCGGCGGCGTGGGGCTGGGGGCGGTGCAGATCGGGCTCGCGATCGGGGCCACCGTCATCGCCACAGCCTCGACCGAGGCCAAGCGCGAGATGCTGCGGGCGGAGGGCGTGCAGCACGTGCTCGACCCCGCCGATCCCCAGTTGCGCGAGAAAATCAAGGAGATCGGCGGCGGCGGCGTCGACCTGGTCTACGACCCCGTCAACGGCGCGATGTTCGACCTGGGCCTGCGCATCCTTCGCCCCGAGGGGCGGCTGGCGGTGATCGGCTTCACCGGCGCAGGGTCCGAGAGCGACAAGTCCGCGATCCGCCCCGCCCCCTCCAACATCGTGCTGATCAAGGAGATCGAGATCGTGGGCGTGCGCGCCGGCCAGTTCGGCCGCCGCCACCCCGAGAAGCTGCGCGAGGCCTGGACGCGGATGGGCGAGTGGCACGCGCAGGGCAAGCTGAACCCGCATGTGTCGCGGCTGTTCCCGCTCGACCAGGCCGCCGACGCGCTGCGCGCGCTCGAGGATCGCGGCGTGGTGGGCAAGATCGCGGTGACGATGGACGGCTGAAAGCACCGCGGAGGCTAGCGCCGGGGCCCGCCCCGGCACGTGGTCCCGGCAGGCGAACCCGGCAAGCGAAAAGGCCCGGCGCATGCGCCGGGCCTTGGTGCGTGAGCTCACTCGGCGGCCTTGGCCGCGGGGTCCGGGCCGTCGCCGCAGGCGCGCCAGGCCTCGAGCAGGTCGCGGCGGCCGGCCAGCGCCGTGCGCTCCTCCTTCGACATCCAGCGCAGGGCCTCGGCCGGGCAGGAGGCGGCCTGGATCTTGGCCGCGGCGGTGACGCGGGCGAGGCGGCGGGGCTCGTCGTCGGCCTCCTCCTCCAGCTCGGCGTCGACGCCCGAGGCGTGGTCGGCGAAGCGGTCCGGGCGGTCGAGCAGCGCGGTCAGGGAGCCGGCCACGCCGTCGCGGATCCGGGTCTCGGCCGCCTCGGCCTTCAGGGCGGCGGGGAACGGGCGCAGGTCGCCGGCGGTGTCGAGCAGCCGCAGCCGGCGCAGCGCGGCGCCCACCTTCGGATCGCCCGAGACGCGCGAGATCAGCGGCGACAGCGCCAGGCCCACCAGCACCGGCGACAGCCAGATCAGCACCTCGGGCTGAGTCAGCCACAGGGCGATCGCGAGCACCACGCCCACCGAGACATGGCCCCAGTGCGCGGCCAGCGCCATGCGCCACGGCAGGGCGGCGCCCTCGCGCTCCTGCGGGGTCCAGCCGGCGTCGCGGCCCATCAGGATGTCGAAGACATGCCGGCTCTGCATCATCATCATCGCCGGCGCGACCAGGGCCGAGAGCAGGATCTCGGCGCTCGCGCCCCACAGGATGCGCAGGGCCCCGCCCAGCGCGCGGCGACGCTCGGTCACCACGATGGCGTTGAGGATGCCGATGATCTTCGGCGTCATCAGCAGGCCCATCGAGACCACGAACAGCGTCAGCATCCGCTCGGAGTCGAAGCGCGGCCAGGTGGGGAACAACTGGAAGGCCGAGGCGAAATACTCCGGCCGGAACCAGATCGCCTGCGCGGTCAGCGCGAGGCCGACGCAGATCATGATCAGCCAGATCGGCGACATCAGGTAGGAGCCGATGCCGATCGCGAAATGCACCCGGTTGGGCCAGCGCAGGCCGCGCGCGCCGATGATCTTGGCGTGCTGCAGGTTGCCCTGCGCCCAGCGACGATCGCGCACCGAGGCCGCCAGCAGCGAGGGCGGCGAGCCCTCCCAGCTTCCGCCGAGGTCGGGGTCCATGCGGACCTCCCACCCGGCGCGGCGCAGCAGGGCGGCCTCGACGAAATCGTGGGACAGGACGTGGCCGCCGAAGGGCTTGCGCCCGACCAGCTCGGGCAGGCCGGCGGAGGCCGCGAAGGCCCGGGTGCGGATCAGGGCGTTATGGCCCCAGAAGTTGCCGTCCGTGCCCTGCCAGGCGGCGACGCCGCGGGCGACGACCGGGCCGTAGAGCGCGCCGGCGAACTGCTGCAGGCGGGCGAAGGGGGTCGTGCCGAAGGCCAGCGCGGGGTTGGTCTGCAGCAGGCCGAGGCGCGGGCGCGCCTCCATCCGCCGGACCATCTCGGCGATGGTGGCGCCCTCCATCAGGCTGTCGGCGTCCAGCGCCAGGAAGAAGTCGTAGCGCCCGCCCCATTTCTCGACGAAGTCCTGCACGTTGCCGGACTTGCGCGCGGTGTTGTGGGGGCGGCGGCGGTACCAGACGGGCACGATCCCGTCGAGCTCGCGGCGCAGGGCCTCGACGGCGGTGGTCTCCTCGACCCAGACGTCGGGGTCGCGGCTGTCGGAGATCACGAAGATCTCGAAGTTGCGGGCGTGGCCGAGCGCGTCGAGGCCGCGCGCCATCGCCGCCAGCGCGGCGCAGGAGGCGGCGGCGTCCTCGTTGTAGACCGGCATCAGGATCGCCGTGCGCGAGCGCAGCGGCCGCGAGGCGTCGGTCTTGGGCGCCTTCGGCGCGAACAGCAGACCCGCCACCGCGGCGCAGGCCGAGAGCGCGATCCACCCGAAGGTGACGACGAACAGCGCGCGCAGCGCGATCTGCAGGCCGTTCAGCGCCTCGGGGTCGAAGGCGCGCAGCATCTGGTCGGCGCCCAGGATGGTCAGCGCCAACGCGCCGCCGAAGGTCAGGATCCGCGCGCCGATGGTCCGCCAGGACTGCTGGCGGAACCGCGCGGGGGGCGAACGCCGCAGGTCCTGCGGCGGCATCGACAGCGGCGCGCGGGGCGGCGTGGGGCCGGCCGGGCGCGCTGCGCCCAGCGAGGCGACGTTGGAGGTCTCGGGTCCGCCCGACGCGATGTCGGGCCGGGCGTCGGAGGCGGTCTTGACGGTCGTGGGAGCGTTCATGACGGGGTCCACCGATAAAGCCAGGTCTCGGAAACGGGGTCGCTGCTCGTGGTGTCGAAAAGCTGCAGGCGGAACTCGGCCCCGGCGCCGGCGGGGGGCTGGAAGCGCATCACCACCCGCCCGCGGCTGCCGCCGGGCACGCCGTAGAAATGCACGTTCTCGAGCGGGGCGCCCGACACCTCGACCCGCGGCTCGATGCCGGCCATGCCGCGGTCGCCCAGCTCGAAGTCCACCGCCAGCAGGCGGCTGTTCTCGTCATGGATCGAGCGGCCGCCGCGGGTCGAGACCACGCGCGCGGTCGGCGCGTCGTCCGGCGGCAGGCCGCACCAGTAGAGACGATAATCGAAGCCGTAGGTCTTGCCGGCCTCCATCGGCTGCTCGGGCCGCCAGAAGCTGACGATGTTGTCGTTGAACTCCGACTGGGTCGGGATCTCGACCAGCATAGAGCCGCCCTTGCCCCAGCCCTGCGCCGGCGCGACCCAGGCCGAGGGGCGCTTTTCGTAGCGGGCCTCGGCGTCGGAATAGGAGGCGAAGTCGCGCTGGCGCTGCACCAGGCCGAAGCCCTTGGGGTTCTCGTCCTGGAAGAAGGACATCTGCAGCGTGGCGGGGTTCTGCACGGGGCGCCACAGACGCTCGCCCGCGCCGGTCATCATCTGCAGGCCGGAACTGTCGTGCACCGCGTCGCGGTAGTCGTCGACGCGGCCGCGTTCCTTCGCCCCGAAGTAGTACATCGAGGTCAGGGGGGCGACGCCGATCTCGGCGATGTCCTCGCGCGCGATCAGGACCGAGCGGATGTCCATCGTGGTCTCGGCGCCCGGACGCACCAGGAACTCGTAGGCGCCGGCGACCGAGGGGCTGTCGAGCAGCGCGTGGATCAGGATCTCGGCGGCGTTCTCGTCGGGGCGGTGGATCCAGAAATGGGTGAAGACCGGGAACTCCTCGCCGCCCGGGGCGCCGGTCTTGATGGCAAGCGCGCGCGCGGAAAGGCCGAAGATCTGGTTGCGCGCGACGCCGCGGAAATAGCTGGCGCCCTGGAAGACGGCCACCTCGTCCATCGCCTCGGGGCGGTTGAGGGGGAAGCGGATGCGGAAGCCGGTCCAGCTCAGCCCCTCGCCCGCGCCTTCGGGGGCGCGGCCGTCGGCCATGCCGAAGCGCTCGGGGTCGAAATGCAGGGCCCGGGCGTCGAAGGGCAGCGGGCGCTCGGCTCCGTTCTCGACCACCGAGACCTCGACCCGGTCGGTGTAGATCGAGCCCGGCGGCATCAGGTCCAGCTCGAAGCCGCGGTTCTCGCCGCGCCAGATGCGGGCCTCCTCGCGGTAACGGATCGAGCGGTACTTGTCGTAGCCGAGATCGGCGAAGGGGCCGCTGGGGCTCTGCCGGCGGGGGGTATGGCTTTCGGCGGCCAGCGCCCGGGCGCGCTCGACCACGGCCTCGAAGGCGAAGCCCTCGGGCGGGGACTCCTGCGCGCGGGCCATGCCGGCGCGCCGGGTCGCGGCGACGGGCGCCGCGGCGAGCAGCGTCGCGGCGCCGGCGCCGGCGAGAAAGCGGCGGCGGTCCAGGGACCAGGTGGCGGCGTGGAACACGTCCCGGGTCATGAGCGCTCGAGTCCCCCTCGAAGATCGGTGAAGCCGGCACGCCCCCGGACCGCCACGCCGCCGGCCGCGTCCACGCGCAGGACGCTGCGGCGTCCGGCGGGGGCTGGCGTCGGAAGGGCGGGATCGGCGAAGGGGATTCGGCGGCTGAATGTCATGTCGGACAGGGAACCCGTCCGAAACGGCCGCGCCGGGGCGCGTATCCGGCGAAAAAATGGCTCGGTCCAACGGCCTGCCGCAATGCGGCGCCCGCATTCGTCGTCATGGCCCGCCTGCGTCCCCTCAGACGTCGGCGTCGCCGGCCCGGCGCGCCGGGGCGCGCGGGGGGCCGAAGGCCATGGACCCGCCACGGATGGAGCGGGAGCGCGTCGCGACGACCTCCCCCTCCGGCCCCCCGGCGCGACGGCCACGACGAGGGGCGGGCGCGCAGGCGCGCGTCCGCATCGGTCGGCGGGATCCGTCGGAGAGGGGGGGCATTGCAGGCGACTCCTCACGCCCTGTCCCGGCCGGGCCGACTCGTCCCCCGAATCAGCCGCCGAGAAACGCTTCATACGACGAAGCGCGTAGCCTGTCTCACGCAAAAATTCCCTGAACGAACCACGTCCACTCCACCCCCCGCGCCACCGCCGCCCGGGAGGCGAGCTGGAACAGCCAAAGCCGGTCCCCGCGCTCGGTTTCGATACGCCAGTAGTCCCGCGGCCCGTCGCGCCAGTCGGGATCGTCGAGCCACCATTCCGGCGAGATCCGCTCCGGCCCCTCGGCGAAGACCACCCGCCGCTCGAGCCTGCGCCAGCGGAACAGCGGCGGCGGGCGGCCATGATCGAGGATGCGGATCTGCTCGGGGCGCAGCATCAGGATCGGGCGGGGGCCCGGCGGCGCCGGCCAGGGCCCGGCGCGCGGGGCGGCGTAGGCGGCGGGGACCAGGCGGCAGGTCTTCTCGGGGATGTGGGTGTCGGCGGCCTCGAACCGCAGCAGCCGGTCGAGCCCGATGCGCGAGCCCAGGCGCCCCAGCAGGTCCGCGAAATCGTCGCCGCCGCCGGGATTGCGGCGGGCCTCGGCCTCGGCCTGCGCCTCGAAATGGCCCCGGCGCTGAACCATGTGCAACGGCTCGACCACGGTGGCCTGCAGGCGCACGGCGTCGATTCCATAGCCCGCATCGAAGGCGTCGAGCGCCTGGTCGAACAGCCGCGCCAGCCGGTCGGGGTCGCGCCCGGGCCGCGCGAGCCCCAGCTCCCGCGCCTGCTCGGTCCCGTCCACCCGGCGGATCGCGAGACGCAGGCGGCGCGCGCCCTGCCCCTCCTCCTCCAGCCGCTCGCACATCCGCAGCAGCAGCCGGCCCAGCGCCGCCTCGAGGTCGGTGCGCAGGCCGATCGGCTCGGGCAGGGTCAGGCGCACGGCATGGGGGCGCGGCGGGCGCACGGGCGAGACCGGCTCGGGCGCCTGGGCGAGCGCCTGGTCGAGCCGGTCGGGAAGCTCGATCCCGAAGCGACGGGCGAGCGTGGCGCGCGGAATGCCGTAGAGATCCCCGATCCGCCGCAGGCCCAGCCGCGAGAGCGCGGCGGAGGTGGCGGGCGGCAGGCGCAGGGCGGCGACCGGCAGGCCGGCGAGCGCCGCACGCGTCCCCCCGGGCGGGGCGATGGCGACGGGGCCGCGCTGCACGGCCGGCAGGCTCG
>CAXGVP010000183.1:0-6810 GCA_964013055.1 uncultured Albimonas sp. | reverse complement strand
CCCCGAGGGGGTGGTCGAGGACGGCGCCGGGCCGGGCCGCGACGTCGAGCGGGTGCGCGCGCCCTGGAACGCCGCTCTCAAGGAAGTGCGGGTCGGCTATCTGCGCACCGAGGCCTCCTACCAGGCCGGGGCGGCGGAGGTGATCAACCCCGACGGCGCCGCAGTCGGCGTCGAGGGGTCGGAACTGCCGATCGCGATGAGCCGGGGCCGGGCGGTGGAGATCGCCGACCGCTGGGCGCGCGAGAGCGCCGTGGCGCGGGAGACGCTCAGCTTCGCGGTGCCGGCGTCGCATCTGAAGCTGGAGCCGGGCGACGTGGTGCGCCTGGGACCCGAGGGCGATCCCGAGTATCGGGTCGACCGCATCTCGGACGGGCTGACCCGGCTGGTCGAGGCCACGCGGATCGAGCCATCGGTCTATCAGCTCGGCGCGCGGCCCTTTGGGGACGACCCCGAGGCGCCGCTGGACGAGCGTCCGGGCGCAGGGGCGCCCGGCTATCGGCTGATGGACGTGCCCTGGGCGCTGTTCGGGGGCGACCCGGACAACGGCTTCGTGGCCGTGTGGTCCTCGCCCTGGCCGGGGACGGTGGCGCTCTACAGTTCCGACCGCGACGACGACTATGTGCCGACGGCGGCGACGACCCGGCCTTCGACCGTGGCGAAGTTGCTGGCCCCGCTGCCGGGGGGCAAGCCGTGGCACTGGACGCGGGGCGTCAAGGTCCAGGTGCAGATGATCTCGGGCACGTTGTCGAGCGCCGACCGGCTGGCGGTGCTGAACGGGGCGAACCTGGCGGCGCTGAGCTCGCCGCTGGGCGGCTGGGAGGTGCTGCAGTTCCAGGAGGCGACGCTGGTGTCTCCGGGCATCTACGAGCTGTCGGGCTTCCTGCGCGGCGTCGCGGGGACGGAGACGCTGATCGGCGCTCCGACGCCGGCGGGCGCTGTGCTGGTGATGCTGAACTCCCGGCTGATCGGGTTCGATCTCGGGCTCGAGGGGCTGGACCTGGAGCGGCACTATCGCATCGGGCCGGCGGCGGACGACGTCGGCTCGGCGAGCTTCGCCCACGCGACCTGGACCTGGGGCGGGTCGGCGCTCAAGCCCTTTGCGCCGGTCCATATCGAGGCCGAGCGGCAGTCGGGCGGCGACGTGGCGATCTCCTGGATCCGGCGCGGGCGGCTCGATCCGGACAACTGGCCGGCGGGCGAGACGCCGGTGTTCGAGGAAAGCGAGAGCTACCGGGTCCGGGTGCGCGCCACGTCGGGCACGGTGGTGCGCCAGACGCAGGTGAGCACGCCGGAGTTCCTCTACACGACCGCCATGCAGGCGGCCGACGGGGTGCCCGGGGCGGCGACCTTCGAGATCGCGCAGATGTCGGCCGCCGTCGGCGCCGGCCACTATGGGAAGGTGACCTTCGATGGCTGAGACCGCCAACCTCGACCTGCCGCTGCTGGCCGCCGGCCAGGCGAGCAAGCACATCACCGTCAACGAGGCGCTGATCCGGCTCGATCAACTGGTGATGCTGGCGGCGCTCAGCCGGACCCTGGCCACGCCGCCGGGCGCGCCGGCCGAGGGCGACCGCTACATCGTTCCGGTGGGCGCCACCGACGCCTGGGCGGGGCGTGCCTCGCAGATCGCCATCGCGGTGAATGGCGGCTGGGACTTCGTGGTTCCGCTGACCGGCTGGCGGGCCTTCGTCGAGGACGAGGGCGCCGAGGTGATCTATGCCGCGGGCGCCTGGACCAGCCTGACGTTGCCGGCCGCGCCCTCCGGCGCGATCACGGTGGTCGAGTTCGAGCACCAGCTGACCGCAGGCGCCGCGCAGGTGACGACCGGCCAGATCCCGGCCGGCTCGCTTGTCCTGGGCGTCACCGCGCGAGTGCAGCAGGCGATCACCGGGGTCGCCGCCTGGTCCCTGGGGGTGACCGAGGCGGAGACACGCTATGGATCGGGCCTGGCGACCGGGGCGGGCGCGGGGATCGTCTCGGTCGTGGGCGCGCCGCTGGCCTATTCGGCGAACATCGGGCTGCGGCTGACGCCGGAGGGGGGCTCCTTCACCGGCGGGAGGGTCAAGTTCAATGTCCACCGGCTGACGTTCACCGCCCCGCCCGCGTGACGGGGCGGCTACGCGATCGTGACCAATCTCTTCACAATTGGTCATGACGACTTGGCTTGAAACCCGCGATGGGGCAACGATCTACCTCGAAGGCGCGCAGTCCGCGCGCGGCCCCCGAGGGAGGACCGCCATGTCCGTGGCCCCGAAGGAAGACGCCCCCGCGAAGCTGGACCCGGTCTGGTCCCGCATCTGCGACGAGGCGAGGGAGATGGTCGAGGACGAGCCGCTGATCGGCAGCCTCGTCCATGCGACTGTTCTCCACCACGACAGTTTCGAGGATGCGCTGAGCTATCGCATCGCCCAGAAACTGGCCGCGCCGGACCTCTCGGCGTTGATCCTGCAGGACGTCGCGCGCGATGTGATCCGGCAGGACAAGTCCATCGGCGCCGCCGCGCGGGCGGACGTGGTCGCGGTCTACGAGCGCGACCCCGCCTGCCATCGCTATGTCCAGCCGCTGCTGTTCTTCAAGGGCTACCTTGCGATCCAGAGCTACCGGGTCGCCCACTGGCTGTGGATGAACGGGCGGCAGGACCTGGCGCTGTTCATCCAGATGCGCGCCTCCGAGGTCTTCGCCATCGACATCCATCCCAACGCCCGGGTGGGCCGCGGGATCATGATCGACCACGGGCATTCGGTGGTGATCGGCGAGACGGCGGTGCTGGGCGACAACTGCTCGCTGTTGCATGGCGTGACGCTGGGCGGGACCGGCAAGGAGGATGGCGACCGCCATCCCAAGGTCGGCCATGGCGTGCTGATCGGCGCGGGCGCGAAGATCCTCGGCAACATCCAGATCGGGCACTGCAGCCGGATCGCGGCCGGCTCGGTGGTGCTCAAGGACGTGCCGCCTTGCAAGACCGTCGCGGGCGTGCCTGCCAAGGTCGTGGGCGACGCGGGCTGCGACCAGCCCTCGCTGAGCATGGACCAGCTGATGTGAGATCGCCGCCGCTTCGGCGGGCGGAATGAAAAAGGGCGCGGAGGCTGTTGCCTCCGCGCCCTTTTTTTCATTTCCGGCGGCTGGCGTCAGGCCAGCAGGGCCATCGGGTTCTCGAGGTTGGTCTTCACCGCCTCGAGGAACTGCGCGCCCAGCGCGCCGTCGATGACCCGGTGGTCGACCGAGAGGGTCACCGACATCACCGTGGCCACCTTGATCTGCCCGTCCGATCCCACGACCGGCTTCTTCACGCCTGCGCCGACCGCCAGGATCGAGCCATGGGGCGGGTTGATCACCGCGTCGAAGTTCTCGATCCCGAACATCCCGAGGTTCGAGATCGCAAAGCTGCCGCCCTGGTATTCCTGCGGTTGCAGCTTGCGGTCGCGGGCCTTGCCGGCGAGCGTCTTCATCTCCCCCGACAGCGCCGAGAGCGACTTCATGTCGGCTGAGCGCAGCACCGGCGTGATCAGCCCGCCGTCGATGGCCACCGCCACCGCCACGTCGGCGCGCGAGAACTTCAGGATCCGGTCGCCGGCCCAGACCGCGTTGCAGTCGGGGACCTGGATCAGCGCCGCCGCGCAGGCCTTGATGACGAAGTCGTTGACCGAGAGCTTCACGCCGCGCTTTTCCAGCGCCCCGTTCAGCTCCGCCCGGAAGGCCATCAGCGCATCCAGCTCGATGTCGCGCCGCAGGTAGAAATGCGGGATCGTCGACTTCGCCTCGGTGAGGCGGGCCGCGATGGTCCGGCGCATCCCGTCGAGCTTGACCTCCTCGAACTCCACGTCGCCGTAGAGCTTCTTCACCGCGTCGGCGGAGACCGGCTCGGCCTTCGCCGCCGGGGCCGCAGCCGCCGGCGCATCGGCCTTGGCCGCGGGCGCCGCGGCCTCGGGCTTGGCGCTCTCGACGTCGGCCTTCACGATCCGGCCCTTGGGTCCGGAGCCCTTCACCTTCGTCAGGTCCAGCCCCTTCTCCTTCGCGATCCGCCGCGCGAGCGGCGAGGCGAAGACGCGGTCGCCGTCGGCGGTTGAGGGCGCGGCCGGGGCAGGGGTCTCTGCCGCCTTCGGCTCAGGCGCGGCCGGCGCGGCGGAGGCCTTCTCGGAGTCGCTCTCGGCAGGCGCCGGCTTGGCTTCGGGCTTGGCCGACGCGGCCTCATCGGCGGCCGAGGCGTCCTCGCCTTCCTCGAGCAGGACGGCGATGGGGGTGTTCACCTTCACCCCCTCGGTCCCCTCGGCGATCAGCAGCTTGCCGATCACGCCCTCGTCGACGGCCTCGAACTCCATCGTGGCCTTGTCGGTCTCGATCTCGGCGATGACGTCGCCGGAGGAGACCGCGTCCCCCTCCTTGACCGTCCACTTGGCCAGCGTGCCTTCCTCCATCGTGGGGGAAAGCGCGGGCATCAGGATCTGGATGGACATCTCCCTCCCCCCTCAGCGATAGCAGACGGCCTTGGCGGCCTCGACCACCTCGGCGGTCGTGACCAGCGCATGGCGCTCGAGATTGGCGGCGTAGGGCATCGGCACGTCCTTGCCGGTGCAGTTCAGGACCGGCGCATCGAGGTAGTCGAAGGCCTTGGTCATCAGCGTCGCCGAGATGTGGTTGCCGATGGAGGCCACCGGCCAGCCTTCCTCGATGGTGACGCAGCGGTTGGTCTTCATCACCGAGCGGACCACCGTATCGGTGTCCATCGGGCGAAGGCAGCGCAGGTCGATGACCTCGGCCTCGATCCCCTCGGCGGCCAGCGCCTCGGCGGCTTCCAGCGCATAGGTCATGCCGATGCCGAAGCTGACCAGGGTCACGTCCGTGCCCTGCCGCCAGATCCGGGCCTTGCCCAGCGGGATCGTCAGATCCTCGATGTCGGGCACGTCGAAGGACCGCCCGTAGAGTATCTCGTTCTCCAGGAACACCACCGGGTTGGGGTCGCGGATCGCGCTCTTCAGCAGGCCCTTGGCGTCGGCGGCCGAGTAGGGCTGCACGACCTTCAGGCCGGGGATCTGCGCGTACCAGGCGGCGTAGTCCTGGGAGTGCTGGGCCCCCACGCGGGCCGCGGCGCCGTTGGGCCCGCGGAACACGATCGGGCAGCCGAGCTGGCCGCCGGACATGTAGAGCGTCTTGGCGGCCGAGTTGATGATGTGGTCGATCGCCTGCATGGCGAAGTTGAACGTCATGAACTCGACGATCGGCTTCAGGCCGGCGAAGGCCGCGCCCACGCCCAGGCCCGCGAAGCCATGTTCGGTGATCGGGGTGTCGATCACCCGCTTGGCGCCGAATTCGTCCAGCAGGCCCTGGGTGATCTTGTAGGCGCCCTGGTACTCGGCCACCTCCTCGCCCATCACGAAGACGTCGCCGTCCGAGCGCATCTCCTCGGCCATCGCATCCCGCAGCGCCTCGCGCACGGTCTGCTGCTTCATCGGCGTGTCTTCGGGCCAGTCGAGCTCCAGCTCCGCCATCGGCGCGGCGGGTTTCGCAGCGGCCGGAACTGTGGCGTGGGGCGCATCCTCGACGGCCTTGGGGGCCTCCTCGGCGGGAGCTTCCACCTTCGGAGCGGCCTCGCCGGCGCTGTCGGCGGCCGAGGCGTCCTCGCCCTCCTCCAGCAGCACGGCGATGGGCGTGTTGACCTTCACGCCCTCCGTGCCTTCCTCGATCAGGATCTTCCCGATCACGCCTTCATCGACGGCCTCGAATTCCATCGTGGCCTTGTCGGTCTCGATCTCCGCGATCACGTCGCCGGAGGAGACCGTGTCCCCCTCCTTGACGTTCCATTTCGACAGCGTGCCCTCCTCCATGGTGGGGGAGAGCGCGGGCATCAGGATCTGAACGGCCATTTGTCCCCCTCCTCAGGCGTACACGTCGGTCCAGAGCTCCTCGAGCGCGGGCTCGGGGCTTTCCTGGGCGAATTCGGCGGACTTGTTGACGATGCCGCGGACTTCCTTGTCGATGGCCTTCAGCTCCTCGTCGGTGGCGTCGCCGCCCAGGGTCAGAAGCTCGCGAACATGCTCGATCGGGTCGCGGGTCTCGCGCATCTTCTGCACTTCCTCGCGGGTCCGGTATTTCGCGGGGTCCGACATCGAGTGGCCGCGGTAGCGATAGGTGTTCATCTCGAGGATGTAGGGCCCCTCGCCCTTGCGGCAGATGTCGGCGGCCTTCAGGCAGGCCTCCTTCACCGCCAGCACGTCCATGCCGTCGACCGCTTCGCCCTCGATCCCGAAGGCGGCGCCGCGGGTGTAGAGGGCCGGCGAGGACGACGCCCGCTTCAGGCTGGTGCCCATGGCGTACTGGTTGTTCTCGATCACGAAGATCACCGGCAGCTTCCACAGCGAGGCCATGTTGAAGGTCTCGTAGACCTGGCCCTGGTTCGCCGCGCCGTCGCCGAAATAGGTGAAGGCGATGTTGTCGTTCTCGCGGTACTTGTTCGCAAACGCGAGGCCCGCGCCAAGGGGGACGTTCGCGCCGACGATGCCGTGGCCGCCGTAGAACTCCTTCTCCTTGGAGAACATGTGCATCGAGCCGCCCTTGCCGCGGGAATATCCCCCCTCGCGGCCCGTCAGCTCGGCCATCACCCCGTCGGGGTCCATCCCGCAGGCCAGCATGTGGCCGTGGTCGCGGTAGGTGGTGATGCGCTGGTCGCCCTCTTTCGCGGCGGCCTCGGCCCCGACGACGACGGCCTCCTGCCCGATGTAGAGGTGGCAGAACCCGCCGATCAGGCCCATGCCGTAGAGCTGGCCCGCCTTTTCCTCGAAGCGCCGGATCAGGAGCATGTCGCGATAATAGGCG
>CAXGVP010000182.1:0-6810 GCA_964013055.1 uncultured Albimonas sp. | reverse complement strand
TGCTCGCCGCCTCTGCCGGCGAGCACGGCGCCGAGCGGACGCTGACCGTGGCCTCGGGCTTTCCCGACTCCGCCGTGCCGCCCTACGGCCACCACGCGGTCGCGGAGTTCCTCGAGGCCAACGGCGACCTGCGCGCCGACGTGCAGAGCCTTGGCCTGCTGACGCTGGCCGAGATGTCGCCGGGCATCCGCGACGGCATCGCCGACATGGGCTATGTGCTGACGCCCTATTTCGCGGCCGAGTATTCCGAGACCAACATGGCCGCCGACATGACCCTGCTGGTCCAGAAGGGCGTCGACGCGCCGGGGCTGGCGATGGTCGCGGCGATGACGGAATATGTGCTGCTGGACTGCCCCGACTGCCAGGACGAGTACCTCGCGCAGAACCAGGTGTTCCTCGGCGGCGGGGCCAGCACCGAATATTCCCTCGTCTGCAACCGGGCGATCGAGTCGCCGGCCGATCTCAAGGGCCTGTCCCTGCGCTCGGGCGCCTCGGTCTTCGGGCGCTGGGCGGAGCATTTCGGCGCCGTCAAGGTCGCGATCCCCGGCTCGGAGATGTACGAGGCGCTGGCGCAGAACGTGGTCCAGTGCACCATGGTCGGCCTGCCGGACGCGATCAACTTCCAGCTCACCGACGTCACCAGCCACATCGTCAAGAACGCCCCGGGCGGCGTCTTCGCGGGCGCGGCCTCGCTGAACGTGAACCTCGACCTGTGGCGCGAGCTCGACGACGCGCAGCGCTCGGTCCTGATCGACGCGGGCGCGCTGATGACCGCGGCGACGGCGGTCGAATACTACCGCCAGGGCGTGAAGGCCGAGAAGACCCTCACCGACGCCGGGGTGAGCATCGTCACCGCCGACGAGACCGGCTTCACCGAGGCGACGCAGGCCTTCCTCGCCGACGACATGAAGACCATCGAGACGCAGTTCAGCGACCTCTACGGCATCGAGAACGTCGCCGGGAAGATGGAGACGGTGCGCGGCCTGATCGAGAAGTGGAAGGCAAAGGTCGCCGAGGTCGACCCCAGCGACCTCGAGGGCTTCCGCGACCTGCTGAAGGCCGAGATCTACGACAAGCTCGATCGCGCCGCCTACGGCATGAACTGAGCGGCGCGCCCGGTCGGCCGGGCGCAGGGCCGGGGGCGGCCTGACCGCTCCCCGGCGCCACGCCCCTGCCGCCTCCGCCCTCGCCTCCCCCCGCGAAGGATCCTCGCCGATGAGCCTGCCTCCCGAGGTCGACGAACGCACGTCTGGCGCGCCGCCCGCTCCGGCCCCGGTGCGGCTGCTGGGCTGGGTCGTGCAGGGCGCGACCTGGCTGGCGGCCGCGGCGGCCGTGCTGATGATGGTCCACATCTCGGTCGACGTGATCTCGAAATACGTGTTCCGCACGCCGCTGCCGGGCACCATCACCATCGTCTCGAACTACTACATGGTGCTGGTCGCCTTCCTGCCGCTGGCCTTCGCCGAGCGGCGCAACGGCCACATCGGGGTCGAGGTGCTGACAACGCGGTTCCCGCCGCGCGCGCAGCGGGCGCTGAACATCGTCTCGCTGCTGTTCTGCGCCGCGGTCTTCGGCGCGCTGACCTGGCAGTCGTGGATCGAGGCCGGCCGCGCCCTTCAGATCGGCGCCTTCGAGATCGAATTCGACGTCAAGCTGCTGACCTGGCCCGCCCGCTACCTGCTGCCGCTGGGCGCGGGCCTGATGACCGCCGCGCTGCTGGCCAAGGCGGCGCTGGCCCTGCTGCGCGGGCCGGCGCAGGACCCCGAGGCGCCGTTCTTCTGATGCGCCCCCGAACCGGAACGGAGCCCCGACCGTGAGCAACGTCGAGATCGGCTATGCCGGCGTCGCCATCCTTCTCGCCCTGATCGCGCTGCGCATTCCCATCGGCGCGGCCCTGATCGGGGTCAGCTTCTGCGGCATCTGGGCGATGGTCGGCCCACGGGCCGCCTGGGGCGCGATGGGCATCGTGCCCTGGAGCTTCACGGCGACCTGGCAGCTCAGCTCGGTGCCGATGTTCCTGCTGATGGGCTTCCTGTGCTACCACGCCGGCCTGACCAAGGGCCTGTTCGAGGCGGCGCGCCTGTGGCTGTCGCGCCTGCCGGGCGGGATCGCGGTGGCCTCGATCTTCGGCGCCTCGGGCTTCGCGGCGGTCACCGGCTCGTCGGTCGCCTGCGCGGCGGCGATGGGGCGGATCGCCGTGCCGGAGATGACGCGCAACGGCTACAACCCCGAGTTCGCCACCGGCACGGTGGCGGCGGCCGGCACCATCGGCGCGCTGATCCCGCCCTCGATCCTGCTGATCCTCTACGGCATCATCGCGCAGGTTCCGGTGGGGGCGCTGTTCATGGGGGGCGTCGGGGCCGGGTTGCTGACGGCGCTCGGCTACGTGCTGACGGTGGTGATCCGGGCCAAGCTGAACCCGTCGCTCGCGCCGCCGGTGCACGAGCATCCCGGCGCCGCCGAGCGCTGGGGCGCGCTGGCCGAGACCTGGCCCGTGATGGTGCTGATGGCCGGCGTGCTGGGCGGCCTGTTCTTCGGCGTCTTCACCCCGACCGAGGCCGGCGGCGCCGGCGCCGGCATGGCCGTCATCATCGCGCTCATCAAGCGCTCGCTCAGCTGGCGCGGCTTCCACGACAGCCTGATGGAGACGCTGCAGACCACCGCCTCGCTGTTCGTGATCGCCATCGGCGCCAACATGCTGACCCGGTTCATGGCGATCAGCGGCGCCGGGCGGGACCTGGCCGCGCTGATCGACGCGCTGGGCGCGGATCCGACGCTGCTGCTGGTGGGCATCGCGGTCGTCTACCTGCTGCTGGGCATGTTCCTCGAGCCGATCGGGGCGATGCTGCTGACCCTGCCGGTGCTGCTGCCGGTGCTGACCGGGGCGGGCTACGACCTGCTGTGGTTCGGCATCGTGCTGGCCAAGTTCCTGGAGATCGGGATGATCACCCCGCCCATCGGGCTGAACGTCTTCGTCATCAAGTCGGTGGTGGGCGACCTCGTCTCCGTCGGCGGCATCTTCCGCGGGATCCTGTGGTTCCTGCTGGCCGACCTGATCGTGGTGACGCTGCTGGTGGTCTTCCCCGACATCATCCTGTGGCTGCCCGCCCTGATGCAGCGCTGAGGAGGACGCGATGACCGACCCCGCCCCCTGGATCCGCTCCGTCCTGCAGACCTGCGTGGTGGTCGAGGACCTGGACGCGACCATCGCCGAGTACTGGGCGCGCGCCGGCATCGGCCCCTGGTACGTCTGGGTCCCGAAGCTGACCGGCATGCGCATCCGGGGGCAGGAGATCCCCTATTCGATGAAGCTCGCGCTCGCCTGGACGCCCGACGGCGTGATGTGGGAGGTGATCCAGCCGCTGAGCGGTCCCAGCATCTACCGCGAGTTCCTCGACCGCCGGGGCGAGGGCCTGCACCACGTGCTCGTCGACGCGGGCGAGGGCGGCTACGACGCCCTGATCGCGCAGGCCGAGGCCCGCGGCCTCCCCCCGATGATGGAGGGGACCTGGGCCGGCGCGCAGTTCGCCTATCTCGACGGCGAAGGCCCGCTGAAGATGGCGATCGAGGTGGTGCGCCGCCCCGCCGACTACGTGCGGCCGGATCCCGACTACACCTTGCCCGCCGGGCTGGGGAGGGCGCCGCGATGACGCTGCGGATCGGCTGCGGCTCGGGCGGGGCGCCCGACCGGGTGGCGCCCGCGCTGGCGCTGGCCGAACGGGGCGAGCTCGACTTCCTGTGCTTCGAGTCGCTGGCCGAGCGCACGCTGGCGATGGGCCATGTCGCGAAGCGCTCCGGCCGGGCGCCGGGGCATTGCCCGAAGCTGGAGGCGCGGATGCGCGCCGTGCTGCCGGCCTGCGCCGCGCAGGGCGTGCGGATCGTGACCAACATGGGCGGCGCCGATCCGCGCTCGGCCGGAGAGACCACGGCCCGCATCGCCCGCGAGCTGGGCCTGACGCTGCGGGTGGCGGTGATCGAGGGCGACGACGTCCTGCCGCTGGTCGGCCCCGACACGCGGCTGCCCGAGACCGGAGAGCGGGTGGGCGACCTCGGCCCCCCGGTCGCGGCCAACGCCTACATCGGCCACGAGCCGCTGGTCGAGGCGCTGGACGGCGGCGCCGACGTCGTGATCGCGGGGCGGGCGGCGGACCCGTCGCTGTTCCTCGCGCCCTTCGTGCATGCCAACGGCATCGCGCCCGACGACTGGGCGCGGCTGGGCGCGGGCACGCTGGCGGGGCACCTGCTGGAATGCTCGACGCAGGTGACCGGCGGCTATTTCGCCGATCCCGGCGTCAAGGACGTGCCGGGCATCGAGGACCTGGGTTATCCGATCGCCGAGATGTCGCCCGAGGGATCGGCGGTGATCACCAAGCTGCCCGGGACCGGCGGGCTGGTCGCGCCGCTGACGGTGAAGGAGCAGATGCTCTACGAGGTGCACGACCCCGCCGCCTACCTGACCCCCGACGTGACCGCGGATTTCTCGACCACACGGATCGAGGCCGTCGGCCCCGACCGGGTCCGCGTCTCGGGCGCCGGCGGGCGGGCGCGGCCGCAGACGCTCAAGGCGCTGGTCGCCTTCGACGGCGGATACCTGGCGGAGGGCGAGATCTCCTGGGCCGGCCCCGGCGCGCAGGCGCGGGGCGAACTGGCGCGCGAGATCGTGCGCCGGCGCATGGTCGAGCGCTTCGGCTTCAACGGCCCGCTGCGGCTGGAGCTGATCGGCGTCGCCTCGCTGCATCTCGACGGCGGGCATGCCGAGCAGGGCTCGCAGGACGTGCGCCTGCGCGGCGCCCTGCGCAGCCACGACCGCGCCTGGGCCGAACGGCTTCTGGAGGAGATCGAGGGCCTGTGGATGGCGGGCCCCGCCGGCGGCGGCGGCTTCCGCGGCCGCATCACCGAAAGCGTCTTCACCCGCGCGATCTACATCGACCGCGCGCAGGTCCCCACCCGCGTGAACTGGATCGCGCCATGACCGGCGCCGTGCGCACGCTCCCCCTGCGCGCCATCGCCTCCGCCCGGGCCGGCGACAAGGGCGACGCGCTCAACGTCTCGGTCTGGGCGCTGGAGCCGCGCTGGTATCCCGCGATCCGCGAGCAGCTGACCGCCGAGCGCGTCCGCGCCGCCTTCCCGGACATCTTCCGCGGCGAGGCGCGGCGCTACGAGCTGCCGGACCTGCATGGGCTGAACTTCGTCTTCCAGCGCGCGCTGGCCGGGGGCGTCAACGCCTCGCTCAACCTAGACGCGCACGGCAAGTCGTTCAGCTTCCTGCTGCTGTGGCTGGAGATCGAGGTCCCGGCGGAAGGGGACGACTTAAAGGTCTAACCATTTGACAAATTCACGCCGGGGCGGCACTCTCGCCCCCAAAGCCCCTCCGCGCAGGTCGGGGAGGGCCAAGCCGGAAAGGACCCGACCCATGCTCGACTCCCAGGACGATCTCCAGGCGCTGCGCGACGGCGTCGCGGCGGTCTGCGCGCGGTTCGGCGACGACTACTGGAACGCCAAGGACGACGCCGGAGAGTTCCCGCACGAGTTTCACCGCGCCATGGCCGAAGGCGGCTGGCTGGGCGTGACCATGCCCGAGGAATACGGCGGCGCGGGCCTCGGCGTGCAGGCCGCGGCGGCGGTGATGCACGAGGTCGCCCGCCACGGCGGCGGCATGGCGGCCGCCTCCTCGATCCACATCAACATGTTCGGCCCGCACCCGCTGGTGGTCCACGGCACGCCCGAGCAGAAGGCGGAATGGACGCCGCGTCTGGTCTCGGGCGAGGATCAGGTCTGCTTCGGCGTGACCGAGCCGGACGCGGGCCTCGACACCACCTCGATCAAGACCTTCGCGAAGAAGGTGGACGGGGGCTGGTCGGTGACGGGGCGCAAGATCTGGACCTCCACCGCGCAGGTGGCCAACAAGGTGCTGCTGCTGACCCGGACAACGCCCAAGGAGGACTGCCGCAAGCCCACCGACGGGATCACCGTGTTCTACACCGACCTCGACCGCACCCGGGCCGAGGTGAAGAAGATCCCCAAGCACGGCCGGGCGGCGGTGGATTCGAACCTCGTCTACTACGACGACTATTTCATCCCCGAGCATCACCTGATCGGCGAGGTCGGGCGCGGGTTCCACTACCTGCTCGACAGCCTGAACCCCGAGCGGGTGCTGATCGCGGTCGAGGCCATCGCCATCGGCCAGGACGCGCTGGCCCGCGCCGCCGCCTACGCGCGCGACCGCCACGTCTTCGGCCGGCCGATCGGCAAGAACCAGGGCATCCAGCATCCGCTGGCGGAGTGCTGGGCGAACCTCGAGGCGGCGATGCTGATGGCGGAGAAGGCCGCCGCGCTCTACGACGCCGGCCGCCCCTGCGGCGCCGAGGCGAACGCGGCCAAGCTGCTGGGCGCGCGGGCGGGCCACGCCGCCTGCCAGCAGGCGGTCTTCACCCACGGCGGCATGGGCTACGCCAAGGAATACGTGGTCGAGCGGCTGCTGCGCGAAGTGCTGGTCACCCGCCTCGCCCCGGTCTCCGAACAGCTGGTGCTGTGTTTCCTCGCCGAGCGCGTGCTGGGGCTGCCGAAGTCCTACTGAGCCTGCCTGCAACCCCGACGCCGCGCGGCCTCTCCCGACCGTATCGGCGTCGCCGGCGCGGCGCCTGCCGCGCCGCCTCCCCGGCGTCGATCGCCCGAGGCGCGACGCCGGGCTTTTCGTGCGTCGGACGGGGGGCTCAGAGCGCGGCCGCCATCGCCCGCCAGGCCTCGGTCAGCGCCGGCCGGTGGTCGGGGGCGGCGACCTCGATCAGCCGCTCGGCCCGCTCGACGGTC
>CAXGVP010000181.1:0-6815 GCA_964013055.1 uncultured Albimonas sp. | reverse complement strand
CCCGCCTCAGGCCAGGGCTTTTTCCGCCGCAGCCCCCAGGCGGCACAGCGCGCCCTCGCCGAAGGGTTTTCCGAACAGCATCAGGCCGCAGCCGGGCTCGGGCAGCGGCAGGGTCAGGGAGCTGAGGCCCAGCAGGTTGCCGATCCGGGTGTTGCGCAACGCCATCAGGTTGATGCGCTTGTAGTAGTCGTCGTCCGTCAGCAGCCGCTCGACCGAGGGCGGCAGGATCGGCGCGGTGGGCATCGCGGCCGCGTCGAAGCCGGCCACGCGCAGGGCCCATTTCGCGCGGACCTGCATCATCTTCGCCTGCGCGCGCAGATAGGCGGCCGAGGAGATGTCTCGCCCCGGCTCGGTGCGCTGGCGGACCTGGTGGAACATGCGCTCGCCCACCGTCTCGATCTTCTCGCCCCACTCGGCCCAGGCCTCGGCCACGATCAGCGGGGCGGCGACGGTCAGGATCTCGGCGAACTCGGGGGCGTCGGCCCAGGTGATCTGCGCGCCCGCGGCCTCCAGCTTGGCGATCCCCGCCTCGAAGGCGGCCACCGGCTCGGGGTCGGCTCCGTCGTACATGGTGGCGCGGTCGACGAGGATCCGCTTGCCCGCCAGCGAGGCGCCCGAGAGGTCCGGCGCCGGCGTCCCGGCCATGATCGAGGTCAGCAGCGCCGCATCTTCCACGGAACGGCACAGCGGCCCCACCGTGTCGAACCCCGCCGCCAAGGCCCGCGAGCCCTCGACCGGGATCAGCCCCAGCGTGGTCTTCAGCCCGGTGATGTTCTGCCAGGCCGACGGGATGCGCACCGAGCCGCCGGTGTCGGACCCGATCCCCGCCGCCGCCAGCCCCTGCGTGACCGAGGCCGCGGCCCCCGACGACGACCCCCCCGGCGCCCAGTCGGGATCGTTGGGGTTCGGCGAGGTCGCCGTCACCGGGTTCACGCCGAGGCCGGAGAAGGCGATCTCGGTCATGTGGGTCTTGCCAAGGCACACCAGCCCGGCCTGCGTGCCGCGGGCGAGGCAGACCGCATCGACCTCCGCCGGCGGTTCCTCGTCGAGCATCGCGGTGCCGGCGCGGGTCTTCGTCCCGGCGAGGTCGTAGAGGTCCTTCCAGGAGATCGGCACGCCGTCCAGAAGGTGGCGCCGCGTGCGGGTCTTCGCGCGCAGCGAGGCCGCCTTCGCCTCGGCGCGGGCGCGCTCGGGCGTGGTCAGCTGGTAGACGCGGTCGCGCAGGGGATGGGCGTCGATGGCGGCGAGGAAGGTCTCGGCCAGGTCCACCGGGTCGATCTCGCCCGCGCCGATGCCGCGGCCAAGGTCCGCGGCCGTCATGCTCCGCCAGCTGTCGCTCATTTGGGGGTCCCTCCCGTCCACCGCGCGTTCCGGCCGCACGGTAGCCGTCGCCCCGCGACGCGGCAATCCATGGACATCGCGGCCGGGCGGCGCAATTACAGAGGCATGAGACAGGATGCCGACGCGCTGATCGTAGGCGGCGGGCTGAACGGGCCCGCCACGGCCCTGGCGCTGGCCGGCGCCGGGCTGCGGGTCGCGCTGATCGACGCGGCCGAGCCCGATGCGCGCATGGATCCCGGCTTCGACGGGCGCGCCTACAACCTCGGGCTGGCCTCGCGCCGGTTCCTGCAGGTGATCGGCGTCTGGGACGCGATCGCGGACAAGGCCCAGCCGGTGCGCGAGGTGGTGCTGGAGGACGCCCGCCCCGGCGAAGGCGCCGTCGCCGCCCTTGCGCACTTCAATCACGACGAGATCGACGAGGGCCCCGCCGCCCAGATCGTCGAGGACCGCGTGCTGCGTCCCGCCCTGCTGCGGGCCTGCCAGGCGGAGCCGCTGATCGCGATCCATGCCCCCGCCACGGTGCTGGCCACCCGGCGCGGCGATGCCGGCGCCGAGGCGGATCTCTCCACCGGCGAGACCTTGCGCGCCCCCCTGCTGATCGCCTGCGACGGGCGCGAGAGCCCGCTGGCCCGCGCCGCCGGCATCCGGCGCACCGGCTGGGGATACGAGCAGACCGGCCTGGTCTGCGCGGTGGAGCATGAAAAGGACCACCAGGGCGTCGCCCGCCAGCGCTTCCTGCCCGGCGGGCCCTTCGCGGTGCTGCCGCTGCCGGGCGGCAAGCGGTCCTCGCTGGTGTGGACCGAGCGCACGGCCCAGGCGCAGCGCATCCACGCCCTGCCCGACGCCGACTACCGCGCCGAGATCGAGGCCCGGATGGGCGGCGCGCTGGGCGCGGTGACGCTGGCCGGGAAACGCTGGATGTATCCGCTGAAGCTGTCGGTGGCGCAGAGCTGGATCGCGCCGCGGCTGGCGCTGGTCGGCGATGCAGCCCACGCCGTGCACCCGATCGCCGGCCAGGGCCTGAACCTGGGCCTGCGCGACGCCGCCGCGCTGGCCGAGGTGCTGGCCGAGGCGAAGCGGCGCGGCGAGGACATCGGCGCGACCCTCGTGCTGGAGCGCTACCAGACCTGGCGGCGCTTCGACGGGGTGTCGCTGGCGCTGGGGATGGACGCGGTCAACCGCCTGTTCTCAAGCGACGATCCCGCGCTGAGGCTGCTGCGCGACGCGGGCGTGCGGCTGGCCACCGTCCTGCGCCCGGCGCGCCGCGCCTTCATGCGCGAAGCCGCGGGGGTGTCGGGCGACCTTCCGAAGATGCTGCGGGGCGAACGGGTCTGAGCGGCTGCGCCGGCGGCCGGCTGTCGGCCGCCTTGCGCAGCGCCGCGATCATCGCGGCCCGCTTGGCCTGCACCGCCTCCGACGGGCCGGCGACGTCGATCCCCTCCGACACCGAGCGCGCGAGGCCCGGGCAGGGCTCGTCGCCCGCGCGGATCATGCTGACCAGGCTGCGGGCCAGCGCCCCGACCTCGTCCCCGTCCTCGATCCGCTTGGCGACCACGGCGCGCACGTTGGCATGGCCGCGGAAGATCGCGAGGGCGTCGGCTTCGTCCGAACCGGTGAAGATCAGCGCCGGCGCCTGGGGGCAGAGTCGGCAGGCCTCGGCCGCGACCTCCAGCCCGCTGCCGTCGGGCAGGGTCAGGTCGATGACCAGCGCGTCCGGCGGCGCCTCCTGCATGGCGGCGATGGCATCGGAAATCGACGAGAGGCAGATCCCCTCCACGTCGTGGTCGCCGATCTCGAGCTTCACCAGCTCCGCCAACGAAAGGTCATCCTCGACGATCAGGCACCGCATTCCGATCCTCCTCCAGAAACGACCCGGCCGTCGCTCCCGACGCCATCGTTTCGTGTAGGGACTCTTTACCCTGCCCAACCCTCATGGTTGAAGATTCGTAAAGTTAAAATTCTTGAGGTTGACCTGAACGCGCCGCCCCGGCTTCACATCACCTCGAGATAGCGGGCCAGCTCCACCGGGGTCACCTCGCTGTCGACGATCTCCAGCTCGCGTTCGGCGTTGCGGATCAGCAGGTCGACCATCATCGGGCCCAGCGCCTCCTCGAGGAAGGCCGAGGCGCGGGCGGCCTCCATCGCCTCGTGCAGGTCGGTGGGCAGGCGGCGGCGGTTGTCGGCGGCGTAGGCGTCGCCCTCGGTGGGGCGGGTCGGCTCGATCTGCTGCTCGATGCCCTTCAGGCCGGCGGCGAGCTGCACGCCCATCAGCAGGTAGGGGTTGCAGTCGGCCGCGGCCTCGCGGCTTTCGATGCGCACGATCGGGTCGTCCTGGGCGTCCTCGCCGTCGATCACCCGCAGCGCCACGGTGCGGTTGTCCACGCCCCAGGACGCCGAGGTGGGGGCGTAGGAATACAGCTTCCGCCGCCGGTAGGCGTTGGGGTGGGTGGAGCCCACCAGGCTCGATTCCCGCATCGCCGCCTGCAGCCCGCCGAGGAACCAGCGCCCCTCGTCCGACAGCCCGCCGTCCGTCGCGAAGGCGTTGCGGCCGTCGCGCCACAGCGAGTGATGCACATGGAACCCGTTGCCGGAGCGGTCGTGGAACGGCTTGGCCATGAAGCTGGCGACCAGGCCCATCGGGCGGACCATCTGCTTGATCATGCCGCGCAGCAGCAGGGTGTGGTCGGCGGCCTCCAGCGTGGGGGCGTGGCGCAGGTTCACCTCGACCTGGCCGGCGGAGAACTCCGGGTTCGACTGCTCCACCGGCACGCCCATGGCCGCGAGGTTGCGGCGCACGGGGCCCAACACCGGCTCCAGCTCGGCGGCGCGGGCGAGGCCGTAGCACTCGGGCCGGTCCTCGCGCGGGCGGCCGGTGACGGGGTCGAGGAGGTAGAACTCCAGCTCTCCCGCCGCGCGGGGCTCGAGACCCATCGAGCGGGCCTTCGCGACCGCCTGCAGCAGCGGCTGGCGGGGGTCGAGGGGGATCGGCTCGCCGGTCTTCTCCTGCGCGCGGCCGAGGCACATCCAAACGCCCTCTTCCCAGGGGATCGGGCGCAGGGGGCCGCGGGGCAGGATGTTGAGGTCGGGATAGCCGCTGTCGGCGGCGGAATACTCATTGGGCACCAGCAGGCTGCCCACGTCCATGGCGAAGAAGGTGTTGTCGAGGCTGATCCCCCGCCGGCGGACCGAGCGCCAGTGCTCGGCCGTCACCCGCTTGCCCCGGAGGATGCCGTTCAGGTCGCCGACGCCGAGCACGATGGTGTGGCAACCCTCGGGCAGCACCTCGGAGGGCATGTCGTCGGTGGGCTCGGGGCCCTCGATCACGCCGTATCCCGCGCGCACCCCGCCCGCTTCCGTCATGCTGGTCCCCGTCGATGGCCTGTCCTGTCACCGGGATAGCCCGGCGATGACAGGCGGGGCAAGCGCACGCTGCGGTGCAGCGTGGGGCTCAGCCCTCGCCCCGCAGCTCGGCGAGCTCGCGGCGCAGGGCGCCGATGGTATCCATGGCGGCGTCGAGCTCCGCCTCGCGCTCATGCAGGGCGCGGGTGAGCTCGGTCTCCACCTCGTCGAGCCGGTCGGCGAGCGCGGCGCGCTTCGCCTCCGCTTCGGCGGCGAGCGCATCGCGGGCGTCCTCGGCGTCGGCGAGGCGGCGGGAGAGGTCCTGGAGACGGGCGTCCTCGGCGCCGGAGCGGCGCACGAGGCGGGCCCAGAGGGCATGGAGCGCCCAGCCCAGCGCCGCGGAGAGCGCCATCGCGGCGCCCAGGGCGAGGGCGAGCTCCAGCCGGGTCATTCCGCGTCGTCCTCCGGCGGGTCGGTCAGGGCGGCGTCCTGGAAGGCGATGCGGCGGTTCAGGGCGCGGCCTTCCTCGGTCCCGTTGTCGGCGATCGGGCGGCTTTCGCCGTAGCCCTGCGCCACCATGCGCGAGGCCGGGACCCCGCGCGAGAACAATCCCGCCAGCACCGCCTCGGCGCGGGCGCGCGACAGGGCCTGGTTGGTGGATTCGCGGCCCTGACTGTCCGTGTGGCCGCCGATCTCGACCACCAGGCCGCGGCAGCGGTCGAGGATCCCGGCCAGCTCGTCCATGGCGCCGAGGCTCTCGCGCGCGACGCGGGCGGCGCCGGGGTCGAACTGGATCGGGTCGGCGTCGACCACGGCCTGCAGGTCCTCGATGCAGGCCGAGGGGGGCAGCGGCAGGCGGCGGGCGAGCGCGGGCAGGTCCACGGTGACCTCGACGCTGGCGGGAACGCCGATCTCCTCGAAGCGGGCGGCGGCCAGCGCCGCCTCGCGCGCGGCCATCGGGCGGGTCGAGGCGCCGCGGATCCGCGCCGTCTCCCCGTCGAAGGCGAAGCCGCCGCGCTCGAGCGTGCGCATCGCGTCGATCCCGGCCAGGGCGGCGCGGCGCCAGGCGGGGGGCGGGGCGGCCTCGGTCAGCTCCATCGCGTCCTGCACGCCCGCGATGCCGAAGCGGGCGCGCGCGAAGGCCGCCACCGCATCGCGGGAGGCGGCGTCGGGGGCGGCGCCCTGCAGGATCACGCGCTCGGGGTCGAGGCGCATGGCGAACCAGCGGGGCGCGGCGGGCTCCCCGCCCTCGGTCTCCTCGGGGCCCGGACGCCAGGCGGTGGCGGGGGGCGGGGCGAGGCGCAGGACGAAGCCCTCGGGCATCCGCTCGGCCAGGGCGCGGGCGGTCTTGCCGAACTGGTAGGAGGGGGTCTGCGGCGCGGCGACCAGGCGGGCGTCGGAGTCGATCATCTCGAACCGGCCCGAGCCGAGCTCGCCCAGCGCCTCGACCCCCGCCACCGCGGCGGCTGCCCAGCGGTCGGAGGGCGCGCCGACGCCGACGCGGCAGACCGCATCCTCTCGCGGGGGGTCGCCGGGCAGGGCGGCGACGGCGGCCAGCACCACCGCGCGTTCGGCCGCGTCGCGCAGGTCGCAGCCCAGCAGGGTCGGGCCGTCGGCGCCCAGCGCCACCCCGAAGCGGAACGGGCTGAAGGCGGGTGGCGGGCGCGAGATGTCGAGCAGCAGCGTCGCGCCCGGCGGGGCGGCGGCGCGCAGCGCCTGCTCCACCGCCTCGGCGCTCTCGGACTCGACGGCGCCGCCGGCGGCGGTCAGGGGGGCGCCGGTCAGGGACAGCACGCCGGGCGCGATCTCGGCGCGGGCCGAGGCGAGGCGGGCCAGCGCCTGATGGAATTCGGCCGCCGTTCTCACGACGCGCCTTTCACGCGTACGTGGCTGATCACGTTGCGCACGTACTCGATGTCGCGGGCGTGGCCGACGACCCGGTCGAGCTCGGTCTGGTTCTGTGCGATGCCGATCATGTAGACGACGCCGTTTACCGTCTCGACGGCGTAATTTATGGCGAGTACTTCCTCATCGAACGTGAGCTTGGCCCTGAACTGGGTGGTGATCCAGGTATCGCGGGCGAGGTCGGTGAGGCTGCTTTTCGCGACAATCTGGATTTCATTGAGCACGTCCTT
>CAXGVP010000180.1:0-6822 GCA_964013055.1 uncultured Albimonas sp. | reverse complement strand
CAAGACCGCGGTCGAGATCCTGGAGGCGGGCGGCAACGCCATCGACGCCGCCATCGCCGCCGCCATCGTCTGCGGCATCGGCGAGCCGGCGATGACCGGCATCGGCGGCGACATGTTCGCGCTGATCCACAAGGAGGGCGAGGAGGTGATCGGCCTCAACGCCTCCGGCCGCGCGCCCGCGGGCCTGACGGCCGCGGGCCTGCGCGAGGCGGGGCTGAGCGCGATGCCCGACAAGGACGCCCGATCCGTGACCGTGCCGGGGGCCATCGACGGGTTCTGCCGGCTGTCGGCGGACCATGGCCGGCTGGGGCTCGACCGCGTTCTGGCCCCCGCGATCCGCTACGCCGAGGAGGGCATTCCCGCCGCCCCCCGCGTGGCCTTCGACTGGAAGACCGCCTCCGAGCGGCTGACCGGCGCCGCCCGCGCCCATTACCTCGAGAACGACGGCCCGCTGACGGCCGGGCGCCTCTTCCGCGCCCCCGGCCAGGCCGAGGTGCTGCGCCGGATCGCGAAGGACGGCCGCGCCGGCTTCTACGAGGGCGAGGTGGCGCAGGACATGGTCGCCAGCCTGCAGGCGCTCGGCGGCGCCCACACGCTCGACGATTTCGCCGCCACCGCCTGCGATTACGTCGACCCGATCTCGGGCGAATACCGCGGGACCGAGCTGGTGGAGCTGCCCCCCAACGGCCACGGCGCCACCGCGATCTTGCTGGCGAAGATCCTGACCCACTTCGACCTCGCCTCCATGGACCCGTTCGGGATCGAGCGCGCCCATATCGAGGCCGAGGCCACCAAGCTCGCCTATGACGCGCGCAACCGGATCATCGGCGACCCGCAGCACGCCAAGATCCGGCTGGCGCACATGGTGGCCGACGAGACCGCGGCCGACCTCGCCCGGCTGATCGACCCCAAGCGCGCGATGAACAACGTCTCCGAGATCTCCGAGGCGGTGCACAAGGAGACGATCTACCTGACCGTGGTGGACCGGGACCTGATGAAGGTCTCGCTGATCTACTCGATCTTCCACAACTTCGGCTCGGGGCTGGCGTCGGACCGCTTCGGCATCCTGTTCCAGAACCGCGGCATGGGTTTTTCCCTCGAGGAGGGCCACCCCAACGAGGCCGGCCCCGGCAAGCGCCCGCTGCACACGATCATCCCCGCGATGCTCAAGAAGGGCGGCGAGGTCGTCACGACCTACGGCGTGATGGGCGGCGCCTACCAGCCCTGCGGGCACGCCCGGGTCCTGTCGAACCTGGTCGACTACGGGATGGAGCCGCAGGCCGCCATCGACGCGCCGCGCTGCTTCTCGGACGTCGGCGGGCTGAACGTCGAGCGGGGGTATGCCTCGGAAGTGCGCACCGGGCTGGCCGAGATGGGCCACCAGGTCTCGGTCCCCGAGACGCCCATCGGCGGCAGCCAGATGATCGTCATCGACCGGGAGAACGGGGTGCTGATCGGCGCCTCGGATCACCGCAAGGACGGCTGCGCCGTCGGGCTGTGAGGCCGGCGGGATAGTAAGGGGCGCGTCCGCGGGCGCGCCCCTTTTTCGCGCCTACTCGGCGGCCTTGGCGGTCTCGCACCGCGGGCTGCGCAGGGTGGCGGCGGCGACCTCGGGGCGCAGGGCCTGGATCGCGTCGAACTGGGTGAGGAAGACGCGGCCGGTCAGCTCGTCGAGGAAATGGGTCTTCTTCAGGCGGTCCATCACCGGGCCCTTCACCTCCGACAGGTGCAGGGTGACGCCGGCGTCCTTGAGGCGGCGGTTGATCTCCTCGAGGCTCTCCAGCGCCGAGGCGTCGATCGAGTTCACCGCCGGGCACATCAGCACGATGTCGCGCAGCTCGCAGTCGCCGGCCACCAGGTCCAGCAGCTTGTCCTCCAGGAACCGGGCGTTGGGAAACCACAGGCTCTCGTCCACCCTCAGCGTGACCAGGTCCGGGACCGTGACGACGTTGTGCCGGTCGACATTCCGAAAATGCTCGGTGCCCGGAACCTGGCCGACGACCGCGCAATGGGGCTGCGACGTCCGCCACAGGTGCAGGCCGATGGAGACGGCGACGCCCGCGATCACGCCCGCCTCGACGCCGAGCAGCCAGGTCAGGCCGATGGTCGCCATCGCCGCCAGCGCGTCGGAGCGCGAATAGGCCCAGGTGCGCCGGATCGAGCCGAAGTCGACCAGCGACAGCACCGCCACGATGATCGTCGCCGCCAGCGTGGCGACGGGCAGGAAGTGCAGCAGCGGCGTCAGGAACAGGGTGGCGAGCGCGATGCCCACCGCGGTGAAGGCGCCGGCCGCCGGCGTCTCGGCGCCTGCGTCGAAGTTCACGACCGAGCGCGCGAAGCCCCCCGTCACCGGGTAGCCCCCGGTGAAGGCCGCGCCGATGTTGGCGGCGCCCAGCCCGATCAGCTCCTGGTCCGGGTGGATGCGCTGGCGGCGCTTGGCGGCCAGCGTCTGGGCGACCGAGACGCTCTCGACGAAGCCGATCACCGAGATCAGCAGCGCCGAGCCCAGCAGAGAGGTCCACAGGCCCAGGTCCAGCGGCGGCGCGGAAATCGAGGGCAGGCCCGAGGGCACGTTCCCCACGATAACCACCCCCATCGAGGACAGGTCCAGCCCCCAGGACAGCAGCGTGGTCACGGCGACGGCCGCCACCGGCCCTGCCTTGGCGATGGCGTCCGCGAGCTTCGGCGCCAGCCCCTTGCCGATGAGCAGCGGCTTCAGCCGCTTGCGCGCCCAGAACAGGAAGCCCGCCGCCGCTGCGCCGATCGCGAAGGTGATCAGGTTCGCCGAGGGCAGCGCCATCGCCAGTCCCCAGACCGTCTCGGGCAGCGAGTCGCCCGCGACCTTCACGCCGAGGATATGCTTCATCTGGCTGGCCGCGATGATCACGCCCGAGGCGGTGATGAACCCCGCCACCACCGGGTGCGAGAGGAAGTTCGCGAGGAACCCCAGCTTCAGCACCCCCATCGCCACCAGCATCAGCCCCGACAGCAGCGCCAGCGCCAGCGCCGCGCCGTAGTACTCGGGCGTGCCGACCTCGGCCACCTGCCCCACCGCGGCGGCCGTCATCAGCGAGACCACCGCCACCGGCCCCACCGCCAGCGCCCGCGAGGTGCCGAAGATGCCATACAGCAGCAGCGGCGCGATCGAGGCGTAGAGCCCGACCTCCGGCGGCAGGCCCGCGATCATCGCGTAGGCCAGCGACTGGGGGATCAGCATGATCGTCACGATCACCGCCGCCATCAGGTCGGCGCCGAAGGTCTCGCGGTCGTAGCGCGAGCCCCAGTCCAGGATCGGCAGGTAACGTTTCAGCATGGGTCCTCTGGGGCCCGCATCGGAGCCCGGATCGGGGGTCAGGCGGACTTGGCGGGGGCGTCGGCCAGGGCCTTGCCGGCGGCATGGGGGGTGGGGGTCTGCGGCAGCAGCTCGGGCGCGGCCAGCCACTCGCGCCCCTTGAGCATCGCGTGCCAGTAGACCGGGGGCAGCAGCTTTTCCTTGAGGAACCAGGCGGCGCGGGTCGGCTGCTTGCCGTCGATCAGCCAGTCGGGGAAGGAGGGCAGCAGCTTGCCGCCGTAGCCGAACTCGGCCAGCACGATCTTGCCCCGCTCCACCGTCAGCGGGCAGGAGCCGTAGCCGTCGTAAACCGCGCGCGGCTCGCCGCCCTCGAGCGTTGCGATGACGTTCTCGGCGACCACGGGGGCCTGCTTGCGCACCGCCGCGGCGGTCTTGGCGTTGGGGGCCGAGCAGGCGTCGCCCAGCCCGTAGACGTCGGCGAAATGGACGTGGCGCAGGGTGGCGGGATCGACGTCGATCCAGCCGGCCTCGTTCGCCAGGGGCGAGCGCGCGAGGAAGTCATGGCCCCGCTGCGGAGGCACGGCGTGGAGCATGTCGAACTCTTTCGACACCTCCTCCTCGCCGTCCTCCGTCTTGCGGCGAAACGCGGCCGTCTTCGCCTCGCCGTCGACCGAGACCAGCGTCTCGTTCATCGCCAGCTTGATGCCGTAGGCGTTGACGTAGTTCATCAGCGCGGGGACGTAGTCTGCGACGCCGAACAGCACGCCGCCGGCATTGGCGAACTGGATGTCGAGGGCGCCGAGCCGCCCCTCCCGGTTCCAGTGATCGCAGGCGAGATACATCGCCTTCTGCGGGGCGCCGGCGCATTTGATCGGCATCGGCGGCTGGGTGAAGATCGCCCGCCCCTCGCGCAGGGTCTGCACCAGTTCCCAGGTGTAGGGCGCCATGCCGAACAGGTAGTTGGAGGTGACGCCGTTGCGCCCCAGCGTCTCCTTCAGCCCCGGGATCGCGTCCCAGTCCAGCTTCAGCCCCGGAGAGACCACCAGCGCCCGGTAGGCCAGCCGCGCGCCGTCCTCCAGCGAGACCTCGCGCCGCTCGGGGGAGAACTGGGCGACCGCCGCGCGGATCCAGTGCACGCCCGCGGGCATCACCGAGGCCATGGGCTTGAGCGTGTCGCGCCGGTCGAAGACGCCGCCGCCGACCAGCGTCCAGCCGGGCTGGTAGTTGTGGATCGACTGCGGCTCGACGATGGCGATGTCCAGCCGGGGGCGGCGTTTCAGCAGGCTCCCCCCCCCCCCCCGCCCCGCCGCCGACGATCACCACGTCGTAGCGATGCGCGGGCGGGGCGCCGGGGCCGGAGGCGTCGGGCTTGTTGGCCTCGCCCAGCATCGCGGCGGCCTCCAGCCGCGGGCGCAGGGCGTCGAGGTCGTAGCCCGCGCCCTGCGCCGCCGCGACGATCGCCTCCGGGCTCAGCCGCGGCGCCTTGGCCAGCGCCCACAGGGTCATCGAGCGGGCGCCGGAGCGGCAATAGGCCAGCACCGGGCCCGGCAGCCCTTCCAGCGCTTTTCCAAACCCGCGGGCGGCCTCTTCGGTGACCTGGCCCGACGGCACGGGGAGGTAGCGGAATTCGAGGCCCAGCCGCTCGGCCTCCTCCCGGATCGTCTCGGAGGGGGCCTGGTCGCCCTCCCCGTCCGGGCGGTTGCAGACGATGGCGCGCACGCCCTGCGCGGCGGCGAGCCCCACGTCCGGCGCCGAGAGCTGCGGCGAGACCGAGAATTCGGGCGAGACGATCCTGCGTTCCAAAGGCGTGTCCTCCACCGGCCGGGGGCCGTGAAATATCGTTGGCGACCCGGCGGACCCGCGGGCGGGGAGCCTCCCCTCCCCCGCCGCAGGCGCCCCGCCGGGCACAAAATCTCAGAGCTTGTTGATCGGGACCTTGAGGTAGACGGTCCCATTGTCTTCTGCGGGGGGCATCTTGCCGGCGCGCATGTTCACCTGGATCGAGGGGATGATCAGCTTGGGCATGCCCAGGGTCGCGTCGCGCTCGGTGCGCATGCGGATGAAGTCTTCCTGCGTGGCGCCGCCGCCGACGTGGACGTTCTTCGCCTTCTGCTCGCCGACGGTGCTCTCCCACGCGTAGTCGTCGCGGCCGGGCGCCTTGTAGTCGTGGCAGGTGAAGATGCGGGTCTCGTCCGGCAGGGACAGGATCTTCTGGACCGAGTGCCACAGCATCTCGGCCGAGCCGCCGGGGAAGTCGCAGCGCGCGGTGCCGAAGTCGGGCTGGAACAGGGTGTCGCCGACGAAGGCCGCGTCGCCGATCACGTAGGTCAGGCAGGCGGGCGTGTGGCCGGGCGTGTGCAGGACGAACCCCTCCAGCGCGCCGATCCGGAAGCGATCCTGCTCCTTGAACAGCCGGTCGAACTGGGAGCCGTCGCGCTCGAACTCGGTGCCGGCGTTGAAGATCTTTCCGAACGTGTCCTGCACCACGCGGATGTTCTCGCCGATGCCGATCTTTCCGCCCACGGCCTTCTGGATGTAGGGCGCGGCCGAGAGGTGGTCGGCATGGACATGGCTTTCGAGCAGCCACTCCACTTTCAGGCCCTTCTCCTTCACCCAGGCGATGATCTCGTCGGCGCTCTGGGTCGAGGTGCGCCCGGCGGCGTTGTCGAAATCGAGCACCGAGTCGACGATGGCGCAGGCGGTGGAGGTCGGGTCCTTGACGACGTAGCTCACCGTGTTGGTCGGCTCGTCGAAGAAGGCGGTCACGTCAGGTCGCATGGCTCGCTCCGGGGTCGGCATGGGTCTGGGAGGAGAGATAGATATGCATTCTTGGTTTTGAATGGGTAATTCCGTCGCATTCTAGTGTAGAATGCGGAACGGCCGCGGTCATCCTCAATGTCCGCGGCAATGCTGTTGAATCTCGGGGGGTTGGCGCGACGGGCGCCTCAGCCGGCGGTCAGTCCGACGGCGCTTCGTCGAGCGAGGCGATGGTTTCGCGCAGGAACCGACGCTCGACCATCACCACCGCCGCCCGGCGGTCGAGGTCGAGCCCGACGTCGGCCGTCTCGGCCCGGTTCGAGGTGCCGATCCGCGTCTCCGGCCCCAGCGCAAGGTTCTCCAGGGGCCAGGTCAGCCCGGTCGAGGCGAGGCCGGTGCAGGGCCCCAGCGGGAAGATCGAGACGCGGGCGCCCGGCGCCAGCCGCGCCCGCCAGCGCAGGGGGGCGAGGAAGGCCAGGTCCTCGCGCCCCGCCAGCAGGATCCGCCGGTCGGGATGGGCGACCAGCGCATGCAGCGCGGCCAGCGAATGATCCAGCCGCCCGCCGAGGAACCCCGCCGCCAGATACAGCGGCGCCCGGGTCAGGCGCAGGCATTTGCCCAGGTCGGTGCTCTCCTGCTCCGGCTCGTGCAGGAAGCGGGGGCCGAGGCGGGCGCGCCAGCCCTCGGAGTCGGCGACCGAGTCCATGTCGCCGATCAGGGCGTCCGGCGGCTCGCCCCCCGCCAGCCGGTCGACGCCCCCGTCGGCGGCGACC
>CAXGVP010000179.1:0-6835 GCA_964013055.1 uncultured Albimonas sp. | reverse complement strand
GAGACGGCGACCGCCTGGGCGGCGCAGCGCAAGGCGCTGGAGGCGATCCCGGCCACCCGCGACGCGCTCGAGGCCGCCGCGGCGCGCCTGGGCCCGGCGCCGGCTCCGGCCGCCCGGCCGACCCTCTGCGCCGAATGCTTCCAGACCGAGGGCGAGGCCCATCGCCCCTGGTGCCCCCACGCCTGACCAAGAGGAGGCCGCGTCATGTCCCGACCGCTCACGCCCTTCACCCCGATCTCGCCCGAGGCGCGGCTGCGCGACGTCGAGCGGACGCTGCGCGATGCGCAGGGCCTCGCCGCGGGCCGGGCGCCGGGCTCGCCCGACTTCCGCCTCGCCGCTTCGCAGGCGATCCGCGCCGCGCAGGAGGCCGAGTCCCTGCGCGCCCACCTTCGGGCCCTCGACGCCCGCGCCAGCGCCCTTGCCGCCGCGGCCGGGAAGATCGTGGCCCTGAACGAAGGACGCGCCGCATGATCCGCGACCAGCTCGAGGCGCGCGCCGCCCGCTGGCCCGAGGCGCCGCTGCGCGTGCTCGTGCCGGGCCCGATCCGCACCCTCTCCTGCGAGGGCGATCCGGACCTCTACCGCGACGAGCCCACCGGCTCGGCGATCACCCACCTGCGCGAGGCCTGGGCCGCCGCCACGATGGCGCGGCGCGCCCGCGCCCACGCCCGGGCCGCCAGTCGCCGCGCTGCGCCGGGATCGGGGGATGCGGCATGACCCGCCTCGCCTGCGCCTGGTGGATCCTGCCCGGCGCCCTGCTTGGCCTCGCCGCCTGGGCAGGCCTCGCCCACGCCCTCACCGGAGCCTGACCCATGGCCAAGGCCACCGTGAAGTTCCGCCCGATCGAGCGCCAGACCCTCGACCTGCTGATGCAGGCGCACAAGACCGCCGGCGGCGATGCAGTCGCGACCTATTCGGTCCTGATCTCGGCCGCGATGGTCGCCGGCGCGATCCTCGGACTGACGCCCCAGCAGGCCGGCCACCAGGCGCCCGAGCTGATGCACATGGCCCGGGCCGCTGTCCGGGAACGCCCGGACATCTTCGGGCCGGGCGGGGAGGGCTGAACCATGGCCGACAAGACCAGGATCGAATGGACCGAGGCCACGTGGAACCCGATCACCGGCTGCACGCTGGTCTCGGAGGGTTGCCGGCACTGCTACGCCGCCCGGCTCGCGGCGACGCGCCTGCGGGACCATCCCAGCCGCGCCGGGCTCGCCCGCGTGAACGCCTCCGGGGAGGCGAAATTCACCGGCGAGGTGCGGCTCAACGAGGACTGGCTCGACCAGCCGCTCCGCTGGCGCCGCCCGCGCCGGGTGTTCGTCTGCGCCCACGGCGACCTGTTCCACGAGAGCGTCCCCGACGGCTGGATCGACGACGTGTTCGCGGTGATGGCGCTGGCCCCACAGCACACGTTCCAGGTGCTGACGAAGCGGCCCGAGAGGGCGAAAGAATACCTCTCTTCCGTCAGGGCGCGGCAGGCCGATTTCGCCACGCCGTCAGGCCTTGATGCGGCGCGGCTCCCCCTCCCCAATGTCTGGCTCGGGACCTCCGTTGAGGACCAGGCGACCGCCGATGCTCGCATCCCGCACCTGCTGGCCACGCCGGCGGCGGTGCGGTTCGTGAGCGCCGAGCCGCTGCTCGGGCCGGTGGACCTCACGAGCATCGCCGACGATGGCTTCTCGGCCGTGGACTCGCTGCGCGCCTACACCGTCGCCCAGGCGCGCGAAGACTGGGGCGCCGGCTTCGACGAGGAATGCGGCCTGCAGGCCGATCAGCCTGCGCTCGACTGGATCATCGTCGGCGGCGAGAGCGGCCCCGGCGCCCGGCCCATGCATCCCGACTGGGCGCGCGGCCTGCGGCACCAATGCCAGGCGGCGGGCGTGCCGTTCTTCTTCAAGCAGTGGGGGGAGTGGGCGCCGTCGACCCAAGACGAAGCAACCGGGAACCCTCGGTCCGGCTGGAAGTCGCTTCTCGGATACCCTGCCGTGCCCTCCGCCGAGGATCTGCTGCCGTCGGCGGGCGCAGCCTTCATGGAGCACAAGGGCAAGACCCGCGCCGGTCGCCTCCTCGACGGCCGCGCCTGGGACGAGATGCCGGAGACCTCAGGATGACCAAGAACCGCCTGTCCGACCTCAACGATCATCTGTTCGCCCAGCTCGAACGCCTTGCCGACGAGGGCCTCTCGGCCGAGCAGATCGAACAGGAGACGAAGCGCGCCGACGCCGTCGTCCAGGTCGCCGACCAGATCGTGAAGAACGCGGACCTGCAGCTGAAGGCCGCAAAGCTATTCGCCGAGCATGGCGCCGGCGTTCTGCCGATGCTGCCGCAGATCGGCTCCGCCAGCGCGAAGGTGTCGGAATGAGCAGAGGCAGGCCGATCCGCTGGACGCACGACGAGCTCGCCTTCATCGAGGCGCACCGGAGCTTGCCTCGCGCGGCGCTCCTCGCCGAGTTCCACGCGACCTTCGAGCGCCCGGAGGTCACGCTGAGCAACCTGGCGGCCCTCTGCAAACGCCGCGGCTGGCTCACCGGCCGCGACGGCCGGTACTCGCCCGGGCAGGAGCCGCCGAACAAGGGCAAGCGCATGCCCTACAATCCGAACAGCGCCCGGACGCAGTTCAAGAAGGGCAACCTGCCTCACAACACCAGGTATCTCGGCCACGAGCGGGTCAGCGTCGACGGCTATGTCGAGATCAGCATCGACGAGCCGAACCCGCACACCGGCTATGAGCGGCGCTACGTCCTCAAGCATCGGTGGCTGTGGGAGAAGGCGAACGGGCCGGTGCCCGAAGGCCACGCGCTGAAGTGCCTGGACGGCGATCGCCTGAACACCGACCCGTCCAACTGGATGGCGATACCGCGCGCCATGCTGCCGCGCCTCTCAGGGCGGTTCGGCCGAGACTACGACAAGGCGCCGGCCGAGCTGAAACCGACGATCATGGCGGTGTCGAAGCTGGAGCACCGGGCGGCTGAGCTGCGGAAGCCGAAGGGTCGGGAGCGGTGACCCTCCTATTCGCCCAGATCCCCGCCCGCCGGCCTGAACGGCGTCCCCTCGACGCTCGGCAGGATCCGCGCCTCGGACTGCCCACGCACGCCGCAGCCGCGGCAGCGCAGGCGGGGCGCCCATCCCAGGTCTCGGCCGACCTTGATCCCGTGCGCCGCCAGCACCGAGGCGAAGACGTCCACCGACCGCCCGCAGGCGCGGCAGTGGATGTGGACGACGTGCGAGTCGAGATCGGTCCCGGCCATGGCTCGGGATGTAGGAACGTAGAGAGAACGTCCAGAGGGGAGGCCACGCCGTGCCTGTCGTGATCGAGAACCTGAGCGCACCGGAGACGCCCGATGACAAGCCCCACGAGTACCGCCTGCGGATCAACCGCAACGAGGTGGTCCGGTTCCGGCATCGCCGTGACGAGGGGCTGGCCGAGTGCCTCCGCCGCGCAGCCGACGCCGTGGATGCGGCGGGAGAGGGGAGCGAGGTGTTCGCCCTGATCGTCGAGCGGGAGAGGCGCCTTTCCGAGGCGCTGGACCGGGTGAACCACGCGAACGGCGACGGCCGGCAGGAGGGGATCGCTCGCGATGCGTGACCGACCGATCATCTTCAGCGGCCCCATGGTCCGCGCGCTACTTGATGGACGCAAGACCATGACGCGGCGGGTGATCAAGCTCGGCCGCCGGCTGCCCGAGTTCTGCGGTGGGCATGGTGATTTGCTCGACCCGACCTGCTGGGGCTGGGAAGACACCGAGAACGGCGACTGGATCACGCTGGAGAAAGACCGCGGCCAGCGCCTCGGATGGCGCGATCTCCGGACGAGCTACCGCGCCGGCGACCGCCTGTGGGTGCGAGAGGCCCACAACACCTGGAACGCTCACGGTCAGCACCGCGACGACGGCAAGCGGTGGGGCCCGTGGGGGGGGCTCCCGACGCAGCTCTCACCGGATCGGACGCGGATCGCCTACTTCCGTGAAGGCTTCGACCGTTGCGATCCCGGCCCTTGGCGCCCTTCGATCCACATGCCCCGCTGGGCCTCCCGCCTGACCCTCACCATCACCGACGTCCGGGTGGAGCGGGTGCAGGAGATCACGGCCGAGGACGCGGTGGCCGAGGGCATCTATAGGGTCGACCCCACTGCGGACGACGAGGCGTGGTATCGCGCCTGGTGCGCCGAGCGCGGCGCGGAACCCGACCTGCCCATGGCCTCGGTCTGGATGGCCCCCGGAACGCGCCAGGGCTGGGGCCTGACCCGCGAGGACCGCAATCGCGAGAAGTGGGGCCCGACGCCTCAGTTCGCGTTCCGCTGCGCCTGGGACAGCCTCAACGCCAAGCGCGGCCTCGGCTGGGACGCAAACCCCTGGGTGGCGGCTCTGACCTTCGAGGTCCACCGCTGCAACATCGACCAGATGCCGGCAAGCTGATGACCGACCACACCCTGCACGGCAACCACGACCCCTGCCCGGCCTGCGAGCTGCGCCGGGAGTTGCAGGACACCGCGCCGATCATCCGAACCGGGATCTCCTGCAACGTCTGTCGCGGGAGAGGCTTCCTGCCGCTCTCCGACGCCGAGATCGTGCGGCGGACCTGCGAGGAGCTGCGCGGCTACTGGGAGACGTGGCCCGCGGGCCTGGAGGCTAGGCGATGACCCGCCCCGCCCGCATCCCCTCCGGCGCATGGCCCGCGCAGCTCGACGCATCCATGGCCGCCGGGTTCTGCGGCGAACGGTCGGTCGAGGCGTTCCGCTCGAAGTGCGGCAAGGCGCTGCCGTATCCTGCCCCCAGGAGAATCGAGGGGATCGGGGACAGATGGCGGACGGCGGACCTGCAGGCGGCGATCGACAGACTGCACGAGGCGGCGCCGCTCGACGGCGTCGACCTCATATGACCCGGCCGGCGGACTGGCCGCGATACATGCGCGCGAAGCCGCTGCGCAGCGGCGGCGTGGGGTACTTCTGGGAGGCGCCGGGCGTCTATCGCAAGGCCGGGTTCCCGATCCCGTCCGAGGCGCTGGGGGCGTCCTACGGGCCGGCTATTACGCGGGCCGCGACGCTGAACGCGACGCTCGACGCGTGGCGCCAGGGCCGGGATGCCGAGCCCGCGCCGCGGGACGAGGGGACGGTGCGCTGGTGGCTGCACGTCTACCAGGTGGAGACGCAGGCCTGGCGCAACCTCGCGCCCCGCTCTCGCGAGGAGTACGCCCGGCACCTGCGCTATGTCGCGGAACTGCCCCTCGAGCGCCCGCGCGGCAAGCTCCGGACGGTCGGCGACCTGCCCCTCTCGGCGATGACGCCGGCGGCGGCCGATCGGCTCTATGAGCGGTTGAAGACGCGCAAGGTCGAGGTCAAGGACGCGGAGGGCGCGGTCCGCGTGGAGGTCCGCCCGCGCCTGCGCCAGGCGCATTTCGAACTCGACATCCTGCGCAAGGCCTGGTCGACCGTGGCCCGCCTGCACCCCGACCCGTTCCCGAAGACGCCGGATGGCTTCGTCGTCTCGTCGTTCCACGGGATCGACCGCGTTCGGCGCCGCGCCAAGCAGAAGCCGGCGGCGACGTTGGCCGAGGCGTGGGCGCTGGCCGAGGCGCTGCGCGTCGCGGGCCACCCGCATCTCGGCGCCGCGGCCCTGATCGCCTTCGAATGGCTGCAGCGGCCAGAGAACATCCTTGCGGGCTGGATCCGCTGGACGGACTGGCGCCCGGGCGAGTCGGTCGAGATCCTGCACCACAAGACCGGCGCGAGCGTGACCCATCGGCTGCGCGACGATGACGGCACGCAGCTATATCCCGAACTCGAGGAGTGGCTCGATTCGCTCGACGTCCTGGGCGTCTCGATCGTCCTGCAGACCGTTCGCTCCGGTCCGCACGCGGGCAAGATCCGACCCTATGACCCGAAGCAGGCGGCGAAGCACGTCCGCGCCGCCCGCGCTGCCGCGGGCCTGGGCGACCATGTCACGCTCGACGCCTGCCGCCATGGTGGTCTGACCGAGATCGGCGACGCCTCGGCTACCGAGGCCGAGGGAATGGCGACCAGCGGGCACACGACGCCCGCGGCCTATCGCGGCTACGTGAAGGCGTCGGAGGCGCAGCGCCTGTCGGCGGCGCGCAAGCGGCGCGCCCTGCGGTCGACGATGCTGGAGGGAGACGAGTCGCCGCCGGCGCCATCGGCCCCGAGCGACGCGCGTCGCGGGACATGACGGGAACGGTTTTTCGGAACAGCCCCAGAGGGGGTTTTCGGAATGACCGGGCCGAAGCGATCTAAGTTATTGGATTTGTTGGCGCACCGGGGAGGATTCGAACCCCCGACCCCCAGATTCGTAGTCTGGTGCTCTATCCAGCTGAGCTACCGGTGCAGGGCGCTGCGGTCGTTCCCGCGGCGCTGCGGGGCTTCTAGCGGGGGGGCGGGGGGAGTGCAAGAGGGGTTTTCGCATCCCCGACGCAACGTCGTGCAAGAAAGTTCTAGCGACCCCCAGACAGTCGCCCCGCGCGGCCCCTGACGGACTCGCCCCAGCCGGTCTCCGGGCCCGCGGAGGCCCGGACAGTTTCCAGGTCCTGCGGGGCCACCGGCGGGCTTCCGGGTCGGCGGGACCCCCGGGCGGCTTGCGGGTCTGCGGGACCCCTGGCCGGCTTCCGGGTCTGCGGGACCACCGGCCGGCTTCCGGCCGGCCTCCTGCCGCGCGGGACTGCGCCGCCGGGCCGGCGGACCCGGCTCAGCCCAGGTCGCGCCAGGCCGGGCGGCCGCCGGGCAGCGCCGTCGCGGCATGAACCGCCCGCGCCACCGAGCGCGCCACGCAGTCGGCCGCCGCCGACCCGACCGCAGCCAGGCGCAGCGACTGCTCGCGTCCCGCGCC
>CAXGVP010000178.1:0-6849 GCA_964013055.1 uncultured Albimonas sp. | reverse complement strand
GGAGATCCAGCCCTGGTACATGCGCAGGCCCAACTTCAGGATCTGCTGGGTGACCGCCACGCCCGCGTAGATCATCGCCAGCGTCCACAGAAGGCCCACGTCGCCCGGCGTGATCGCATCGTCGATCAGCCGGCGCTGCAGCTCGACCGGCGCGAGATCCAGGAGCGCCACCAGCACCGCCGTCAGGCACAGGCCAAGCTGGTGCGGCCCGCTCATCCGCAGGACGTAGCCCCACAGGCTGGAGGCGGGGCTGTCGTCGCCGCTGCGCCCCATCCGGCGCATGCGCGGCATCCGCGGACGCCGCGGGCGCAGGCCGGCGGCCTCCCGCTCGGCCCGCCGCGCCTGGCGACGGGCGCGGCGGTCGCCCGCCGCGCCGATGCGCTCCCGGCCGCTCAGAAGCTGTCCTTCCGCTTGCGGACCTCGGCGAAGACGGCGCCGTCCTCGGCGCCCTCCATCCCCAGGTTGGCCTTCACCGACGCCTCGCCGGCGCGCAGGAACGGGTTGGTCGCGAATTCCTCGGCGAGCGTCACGGGCACGATCGGCGTGCCGGCGGCGTCGGCGGCGGCGATCGCCTCGATGCGGGCCTGGAGCGCCGCGTTGCCGGGCTCGATCGACAGCGCGAAGCGGCCGTTGGCGGCGCCGTAGTTGTGGCCCGAATAGACCTGCGTCTGCGGGTCGAGCGCCATCAGCTTCTTCAGGCTCTCCCACATCTGGGCGTAGGTGCCCTCGAACACCCGCCCGCAGCCGAGCGCCATCAGGCTGTCGGCGGTGAAGGCGACCTTCGCGTGCTCGAAGCAGAAGGCGATGTGGCCGAGGGTGTGGCCGGAGACGTCGAGGATCCGGGCGCTCTCGGCGCCGACCTGGACCGTGTCGCCCTCGGCGACCGAGACGTCGAGCGCCGGCAGGCGCTTGGCGTCGGCGCCGTGGCCCACGACCTTGGCGCCGTAGGCGGCGACCAGGTCGGGGATGCCCTGGATGTGGTCGTCGTGGTGATGGGTCACCAGGATCAGGTCGAGGCGGCCCCCGGCCGCGTCGATCGCGGCCTTGAGCGGCGCGGCCTCGGGGGCGTCGACGATCGCCCACACGTCCTCATCCGTCTCATGGATCAGGTAGCCGTAGTTGTCCTGAAGGCAGGGGATGACCTGGATTTCGAGCGGCATCTGCGGTCTCCGTCTCTTGCAATTCCGGCGGCGCGGCGCACCCTGCACTTAGGGCGAGGGCGAAAGAAGGGCGCGCGATGCACCTCGATGTGATCGATCTGAGGCGGTTCTACTATCGCACCCCCCTTGGCCGCGCCACCCAGCGCAGCCTGCAGGAGGCGATCCGGGCCCTGTGGCCGGACGTCTCGGGGGAGACGGTGGCGGGATTCGGCTTCGCCGCCCCCCTGCTGCGGCCGTTCCTCAAGGAGGCCGCGCGGGTGATCTGCCTGATGCCCGCCCCCCAGGGCGTCTGCCGCTGGCCGCCGGAGGGGCCCAACGCCGCCGTGCTGACCGACGAGACCCACTGGCCGCTGACCGCGGGCCAGGTCGACCGGCTGATCGTGGCCCATGCGCTGGAGACCTCGGAGCGGCCGGGCGCGCTGCTCGAGGAGATGCACCGGGTGCTGGCGCCCGAGGGGCGGGCGATCGTCATCGCGCCCAACCGCACCGGCATGTGGGCGCGCTCGGACGCCACGCCCTTCGGCCACGGCCGCCCCTATTCGGCAAGCCAGCTCGAGGCCGCCCTGCGCGGCCACGACTTCGCGCCAGAGCGCACGCAGGCGGCGCTGTACGGGCCGCCCTCGCACCGGCGCTACTGGCTCAAGACCCATCGCCTGTGGGAGCGGCTGGGGCGCGGCGTCGATGCGCAGCGCCTGGGCGGCGCGGTGCTGGTCGAGGCGACGCGGCGGGTCTATGCGATGCCCCGCTCGGGGCTGAAGGAGAAGGCGCTGTCGCCGCTGGAGGTGCTGGAGGGGCTGGCCAAGCCCGCCGGCGTGCGTCCCACGGCGGGCGGCGGCGCGCGGTCGGCCGGGCACGCGACGCGCCGCGACGCGGCCGCCCGGCGCGCGCGGCCGGGCGCTCAGAACAGCAGGCCGATGCCCCAGGAGGCGCCGCTCCACCCGCCCGAGCCGACGCCCACAGACAGGTAGGGCCGCAGGCGGATGCCGGGGCGGTCGCGACGCTCGTCGACCTCGTCTTCCTCGGGCAGGGCTTCGGCAGGCTCGCGCAGGCCGGCGCCGTAGGCGGCCTGGAACGGGGCGGCGAGCGCCTCGGGGCAGTCGAGCGTGGGGGCCACGCGGTGACGGCCGAGCCAGGCGCCGTTCTCGGGCGAGCAATAGGCGCCGCGGCCCTCGTCATGGCCGGCCATGTAGTCGTCCTGCGCCGCGTCGGCATCGGGCAGGCGCGGGCAGCCGGAGAGCCGGGCGAGGCCCGAGGCCGGCGAGCGGCCGGCCATCGCGTCCTCGACGCCCTGCGCGTTCCAGTCGACCGAGGCGCAGTCGCCGCCGACGCCCGACAGCGCCGCCTGGCGCGGCTCGGGGGCGGAGCTGCATCCCGCCGCCGCGAGGGCGGCGATGAGGGCGGCGACGGGGGCGGCGACGGGGCCGAGGGGCCGGCGGGTGAGGCGAATCGCGGTCATCATGCTCTCCTTATGCACGCGAATGCGGCCAGGGGGCGCCGCGATCCGTCAGGGCTTCACGAACGGGGCCGGGTTTGCCGTCGCGCGCGATGGCGTTCCACGGGCCGCCGGGCCGGCAGCGGCATGACGTCCCCGTCACGGGGCGGGCGCGTCATCGGGCGGGGCGGCGGCTTGTTTCGCGCGCGCTCCCTCGCCAAGGTGTCGCCCGACACGGCCGCAACCGACCGGCCGGCAGACTTGCGAGGAGGAGACCCCATGAGCGATCGCCTGGTGATCGTCACCCAGCCCGAGGACGGCGTCGTCGAGGCCGTGCTGAACCGTCCCGACAAGCTCAACGCCATCACGCCCGAGCTGATGCACGCCATCGCCGACGCCCAGGCCGAGATCGCGGCCATGGAGGGCGTCAGCTGCGTGGTCCTGCGCGGCGAGGGGCGGGCGTTCTGCGCGGGTCTCGACAAGTCGGGCTTCGAGCGGATGAAGTCGACGGGCGCGGGCAGCCTCGGCATGGACATCATGGACCGCACCCACGGGCCGGCGAACGTCGCGCAGAACGCCTGCTGGGGCTGGCGGATGCTGGACGTGCCGGTGATCTGCGCGCTGCAGGGGTTCGCGCTGGGCGGCGGCTTCCAGATCTGCCTGGGCGCCGACATCCGGATCGCGGCGCCGGGGACGCGCTTCTCGATCATGGAGATGAAGTGGGGCCTGGTGCCCGACATGGGCGGCATGGCTGCGATGCGCCACATCGCGCGGGGCGACGTGATCCGCAAGCTGACCTACACCGCCGAGGTCTTCGAGGCCGAGGCGGCGCTGGTCTACGGCTTCGTCACCGAGCTCGCCGAGGACCCGGTCGCCCGCGCCCGCGAACTGGCGCGCGAGATCGCGGGCAAGAGCCCCACGGCCCTGCGCTCGGCCAAGGAGCTGCTCAACATCGCCGACGAGGAGAGCGGGGCGCTGGAGCCGCTGCTGGCCGAATCCCGGCTGCAGAAGGCGCTGATCGGCAAGCCCCACAACATGGAGGCGATCGCCGCCGGCATGGAAGGCCGCCCGGCGAAATTCGCCTGACCGGATCGGGACCGGAACGAAGGGGGCGCGTCCTCGGGCGCGCCCCTTTATGCATTCCGCCGCGTCGAGGCCGGCGGTCTACAGGCGCCCTGCGGGCGGGCTTGGCTGCGTTGCATCGGGGGCGAAGGGGGGCATGGGAAGCGCTGGCGTCGAGCCTCCGGCGGGCTCCTGACTCACCCAAGAACAAAGCGCCCGCGCCTGTTCTCCGGAGCCGTCCATCGCGTCTGATGCCTGAGCGACTCGCCCGCCGGGGTCAAGGACAAGCCCGCGCAAGCGCGGGTCGCTGCGCGATCCTTGACCCCGGCGGGCGAGTCGCTCTGATCGGCATCCGCGATGGACGGCTCCGGAGAACAGGCGCTCCCGCCCCGAGGCGGCGTTGCGCCATGGGCGCTTCGAGCGGGCGTCGGGGATGTGTCGGGCGGGGGAGGCGGCGGCACGGGCGGCCGGAGGCGGTCGGAGCGTCGTGCCGTCTTCGGCAAGGCAGGGTGGGTCCCGGGACTTCGGCCGGCGCGGGGGGCTCGCGTCGCCGGGGCCGGCGCGATCCGCGGGATGGGAAGGAGGGGTCGGGCGCGCGTCGCGACGCGGTGGCGAAGGGGGGCGCGGGGCGTGTCGGCCGATGGACCAGCCTTGCGGGGAGGGGGCGCTCTTGCGCGGGCGCCTGGCGCCCTGACCGCTGGCGTGGCCTTCCGCGGCCGGGGCAGGGCCGCGCGGTCGGCGCGCCGACCGTTGCGGGACGAAAACCGGCCCGCGGGGCGCGGCCGGGCCCGGGCGCCGGCGCTGCGCCGCCGCGCGCACTGGCGGCCGCGGCGGGGCCGGCGTAGGGAGGGGCGATGACCGCTTCCGCCTCGCCTCCGCCCTCGTCCGGGGCCGCCTCCGGCCCTGCCGACGCGCCCGATCCGTTCACCGGGATCCTGCTCAAGGTGATCTCGGTGGCGGTGCTGATGGGGCTGACCTCCTCGGTCAAGGCGCTCGACGGGTCGATCCCGACCATCGAGGTGCTGTTCTTCCGCTCCTTCTTCGCGCTGCCGCCGATCGTGATCTGGCTGGCGCTGCGCCGGGACCTGCCCGGCGGGCTGCGCACGCCCAACCCGATGGGGCATGTGTGGCGCTCGCTTGCCGGGGCGGCGGCGATGAGCTGCATGTTCGTCTCGCTCACCATGCTGCCGCTGACCGAGGTGGTGGCGATCACCTACGCAGCGCCGCTGTTCATCACCGTCTTCGCCGCGATGTTCCTGGGCGAGCGGGTGCGCCTCTATCGCCTCGCCGCCGTGGCGCTGGGCTTCGCGGGCGTGCTGCTGGTGATGGCCCCGCGGCTGCTGGGGGACGACGCCGGCGGGTTTCCGGGCGCGGGCGTCGAGCCGGGGGACGAGGACATGGGCTGGGCCTGGGCCTGGGGCTCGCCCGCCATGGGCGCGACCATCGCGCTGGCCGCGGCGGTGCTGATGGGGCTGGCGCAGACCTTCGTGCGGGGCCTGTCGAAGACCGAGACCACCGCCGCCATCGTGTTCTGGTTCACCACCGCCTGCACGGTGATGACCGGCCTCGCCCTGCCGTTCTTCTGGCAGTCGCCCACGCCCGAGCAGTGGCTGCTGCTGCTGAGCGCGGGCACGGCGGGGGGCGTGGGGCAGATCCTGCTCACCTCCTCCTACCGTTATGCCGAGGCGGCGGTGATCGCGCCCTTCGAATACGTCTCGATGATCCTAGCCGTCGCCGTGGGCTGGTTCGTCTTCGGCGAGGCGCCGGCGCTGGTGGTGCTGGGGGGGGCGGCGCTGGTCACGCTCTCGGGGATCCTGATCATCTGGCGCGAGCGGCGGCTGGGCATCGAGCGGCGCGCCTCCAAGTCCGCGCGCCAGGCGCCGCTGGGCTGAGATCCTCCACCCTGCAGAAGCCTGTTCCACGCCCGGGGGTTGGACCGTGGCGTCAGGCCCCGTAGGACTCCGCGCCGTCCTCAACCTGCGCAGGAGATCCGCCATGCTGACCAACGACCTGCTGTCCCGGTGGGACCGCGAGAGCTTCCTGCACCCCTCCACCGCCGCCGGCGCCCATGCCCGCGGCGAGGGCTCCGCCCGGATCATCGAGGGCGGCCAGGGCGTGCGGATCCGCGACCGCGACGGGCGCGAGAGCCTCGACGGTTTCGCCGGCCTCTACTGCGTGAACGTGGGCTACGGGCGCAGCGAGATCGCCGACGCCATCGCCGATCAGGCCCGCAAGCTCGCCTATTACCACGCCTATGCCGGCCACGGCTCGGAGGCCGCGATCGAGCTTGCGCACATGGTGCTCGAGCGGGCGCCGGAGCACATGTCCAAGGTCTATTTCGGTCTGTCGGGCTCGGACGCGAACGAGACCAACATCAAGCTGATCTGGTACGCGATGAACGCGACCGGGCGGCCGCGGAAGAAGAAGATCATCTCGCGCTGGCGGGGCTACCACGGCTCGGGGCTGATGACCGGCTCGCTGACCGGGCTGGAGCTGTTCCACACCGCCTTCGACCTGCCGCTGAGCCCGATCCTGCACACCGAGGCGCCCTGCTACTACCGCCGCCCCGACCCGGCGATGTCGGAGGAGGCGTTTTCGACCTGGTGCGCCGAGAAGCTCGACGCCCTGATCCGCGCCGAGGGGCCCGACACGGTCGCGGCCTTCATCGGCGAGCCGATCCTGGGCACCGGGGGCATCGTGCCGCCGCCGGCGGGGTATTGGGAGAAGATCCAGGCGGTGCTGGCCGAGCACGACGTGATGCTGATCGCCGACGAGGTGGTGACCGGCTTCGGGCGGCTGGGGTCGATGTTCGGCTCCGAGCACTACGGGATGAAGCCGGACCTGATCACCATCGCCAAGGGGCTGACCTCGGCCTATGCGCCGCTGTCGGGCTCGATCCTGTCGCAGCGGCTGTTCGAGATGGTGGCGCAGGGGACCGACGACATGGGCGTGCTGGGCCATGGCTGGACCTACTCGGCGCATCCGCTGTGCGCGGCGGCGGGGGTGGCGAACCTCAAGCTGATCGACGAGCTGAAGATCGTGGAGAATGCGCGCGACACCGGCGCCGTGTTCCAGAAGCTCCTGCACGACGCCTTCGACGGCCACCCCATCGTGGGCGAGGTCCGCGGCGAGGGCCTGATGGCCGCCGTGGAATTCGTGAAGGATCCCGGGACCCGCGGCTTCTTCGACGCTTCC
>CAXGVP010000177.1:0-6859 GCA_964013055.1 uncultured Albimonas sp. | reverse complement strand
CCCGCCGCCCGCGCGCCCTCCGCCCTGCCGCGGCGAGCCCAAGGCCCGCCGCCCGCGCAGGTCGTCGCGCCGCGGCCCGGCCGCAGGCCGGCTCAGGAGGCGCGGATCAGCGTGCCCGCGCCGTGGGAGGTGAACAGTTCCAGCAGGCAGGCGTGGGGCGCGCGGCCGTCGAGGATCACCACCGCGTCCACCCCCGCCTCGATCGCATCCAGCGCCGTGCGGCACTTGGGGATCATGCCGCCCGAGATCACGCCCGAGGCGATCAGCGATTCGGCCTGCTCCTGGGTGATGTCGGTCATCACCTCGCCGTCGGCGCCCTTCACCCCGGCCACGTCGGTCAGCAGCAGCAGCCGATCCGCCTTCAGCGCGCCGGCGATGGCCCCGGCCGCCGTGTCGCCGTTGACGTTGAAGGTCTCGCCCTTGCGGCCCACGCCCACCGGCGCGATCACCGGGATGTAGTCGCTCTCGATGAAGGTCTCGAGCAGGCCGGGGTTCACCTCCACCGGCGTGCCGACGAAGCCGAGGTCCAGCACCTTCTCGATGTTGGACTCCGGGTCGCGGGTCGTCTTCATCGTCTTCTCGCAGATCATCAGGTCCGCGTCCTTGCCCGACAGGCCCACGGCCTTGCCGCCCTGCCGGTTCAGCGCGGTGACGATCGCCTTGTTGATGCGGCCCGCCAGCACCATCTCGACCACCTCGACGGTGGCCTCGTCGGTGACGCGCAGGCCGTCCACGAAGTTCGACTGGATGGCGAGCCGCTTGAGCAGCTGCTCGATCTGCGGGCCGCCGCCGTGGACCACGATCGGGTGCACGTTGCACTGCTTCATCAGCACGATGTCGCGCGCGAACCGGGCCAGCGCCTCGTCGTCGCCCATGGCGTGACCGCCGAACTTGATGACCACGCGCGCCCCGTCGTATCGCTGCAGGTGCGGCAGCGCGTCCGAGAGGGTGCGGGCGGTGGCGATCCAGTCGCGTTTCATCAGCAGGACTCCCAAGCAGAGCCGCCCGGCAAGACAGACCTGCGAGGCAGGCCTGCCGGACGACCGGCAAGGTTCCTAAACGCAAGCGCCCCCGGGGGGAAGGGGGCTGCGCGCCGCGCGGCCCGCGAAATCGCTCGCGCGCCCCCCGCGCCAGGCCCCGCCCCGCGCCCCGGAGCAAGGCCGCCCCCCTGCCCCGCGCCTCGGGCCTTGCGCGCCCTGCAGGTCGGGGCGGGCGGCGGGTGCAGCTCCGGCCGTGGACAGAAGACCGGATCCCTGCCCCCGGCGGCGCGAGCGGCGCCTCGGGGCGGAGCCCGCGGGCGACGTCGGCGGGGACCGCCCTGCGCGGCGCACGATGTTCATCGCCCCGTGAAAGGTCAGGGCCGCATCGAACCGCGCCTCCGGCCCCGGCGCGGCCGGTCGAGGCGCCGTCGCGGCGGTCGCCGGGCGCGTTCATGCCCCGGCGTCCGGGCGACGCGCAGGCGGCGGAGACGCGGTCCGGGCGCGGGCGAAGACCCGGCGCCCGGGCCGTGAGGCTCGCGCCGCGGGGTGCAGGCGGCGGCGCCAGGCGCGCAGGCCGCCGCCGCGGATTCGCCCCTCCGGCGCAAGATCCATCCTTTCCAGTCCCTTGGGACGTGGCGACGCGTCCTGCGGTGTGGAAATCGCCGACCCGCGAGAGGCGCCCCTCCGCCGCTGCGTCAGGCCCCCCGCGGGTCCGGGCCGGGCCGCGGGAAAATCGGTGGTCCGACAGGAGGTTGGCCGGGCGAGAGAGGCGCTCCGACGGCACACGGCCGTTCATCTTTCCCCCCTCCGGCCGCGAGCGTCCCGCCAGCGGAATAGCGGATCGCGCCGTCATGACCGATGACGGCGGCGCTTCGGGCCCCTAAGTTGTCCGGCGTTGGGGGGACCCTCTGGACAGGCGCCCCGAGCGCCAGGAGAGAGAGTCTTGAAACATATTGTCGAAAGAGGCCTGCAGGTGGACGACACGCCGGTCCTTGTGTCGTCCGACAATATGCAGGGCGTGGCGGTGCAGGGCGCGGACGGACGCAGCCTGGGGCATGTCGACCACGTCATGATCGACAAGCGCGTCGGCCGGCTGGCCTACGTGGTGCTCGCCTACGGCGGCGTGCTGGGCATCGGAGAGCGGCTCTATCCGCTGCCCTTCGAGGCGCTGGCCTACGATCGCGCGATCGACGGCTACCGCGCCGTGGTGACCCGCGACCAGATCGAGGGCGCGCCGCATTCGCTGGCCGACGAGGGCCGCTGGACCGATCCCGGCTGGCGTCGGAAGATCGACATGCACTTCGGCTTCACGCCGGGCCACGCGGATGCCTGAGTCCGGCGCCTGACGCCCGCCGCGGTCTCGCGACCGCGCGCGAAGCCGAGGCCGCCGATCCCGATCCAGACCTGAGACCGGGGCGCGCCCACCCGCGCGCCCCGCCTGCCCCCCCGGCCCGCTGCGGAACGGGCCGGGAGCGGCGCGGTCGACCGCTTTTCCCTCCGTCGGCGCGACCGCGTCGCCTGCGCCCCGGCGCGCCCCTCCGGGAGGCTGCGCCGGGGCGGTTTCGCGCGCGGCGCATCTCCCCCCGCCGCCTTGCGCCCCTCCCCATGACGCGCCGCCCCCGACGCTCTGCCCCCGACGCCCCGCCCCCGACGCGCTGCCTATGACGTTGCGTGATCTTCGCCCGGGACGCGGCCCCAGGGCTCGTGGCATGATCCCCCGATGATCGCCGTCGAGAGATATTTCGGAACCCCCGAGCAGCAGGCGCTGGAGCGCCGCGCCGACCTCCTGTGGAGGATCGTCGCCGGCGATCCCCGCTATGGCTGCCATGGCCGCGCGGTGGCGCTGAAGGACACGTCCGCCGAGGCGGTGGTCCTGCAGATCGCGCTGGCCCGGCTGCAGGGGGTCGCCCCCTCCGACCGGCTGCCGCGCGAGGTGGCCGAGGCCCGCATCGCCGTGCTGGAAGCGGAGGGCCTCGTGACCGACGTCTACGAGCACTGGCAAGCGGACCGCTCGGCGCTCGACCGGGCGCGGGCGGCGGCGGGGGGCGCCCTGCCCGACGGCCTCGCCCTGCGCGAGACCGGGCCGGAGACCCCGGACGCCGACTGGGCCCGGCTCGACGCGCTGACCGCCGGCTGCGGGGTGCTGCTGCCCGCCGCCGCCTTCCTGACCGGCGCGCGCTGCCCCGTCGCCTGCGTCTATGCGCAGGCCCCCGACGGCGGGATCGTCGCCGTGGCCGCCGCGATCGCGCAGCATCCGCCGGGGACGCCGGATGCGGGACGGGTGTTCTGGGGGATGCTCTCGACGGCCGAGGCCTGGCGCGGCCGGGGCCTGGCGAAGCGGCTGGGGGCCGAGGCGATGATCGCCATCGCCGGCCGGCATCCGGTCAAGTCGCTCCACACCGGCATCCGCGCCGGCGCCCTCGGCTCGGAGCGTCTGTGCGCGGGGCTGGGCCTGTCGGCCACGGACCTCGTCGACCTGATCGCCATCGATCCGGCCGTGATGGCGGCCGGGCGTCTGACCGCCTGACCGCGCCGGGCCGGATCGCGCGGACCCCGCCCCCCGGGCGGCTGCGGGCCGGGATCGGCCGGGCGGCCGCGGGCCGGATCGACCGGGCGGCTGCGGGCCGGATCGACCGGGCGGCTGCGGGTCGGATCGGCCGGGCGGCTGCGGGCCGGGATCGACCCGGCCGCCCGGGCGGGATCAGAGCTCCAGCAGACCCGCCACCGCGGCGCGCACCCGCTCCAGCCCCTGGTGCTTCTGGGACGAGGTGGTGAGGATCTCGGGGTAGGCCGCGGGGTGGCGGGCGAGATCGGCCTTGAGCTTCTCGGCCACCTTGTCGATCGCCCCCGCCGCCGGCTTGTCGGCCTTGGTCAGCACCGCCTGGAAGGGCACGGCCGAGCGGTCCAGCAGGTCCATGATCTCGTGGTCGACGCTCTTGGCGCCGTGGCGCCCGTCGATCAGCAGGAACACCCGGCGCAGCGTCGGGCGCCCCGCGAGATAGCCCCGCAGCGTCGCCTGCCACTGCTCGACCAGCTTCACCGGCGCCTCGGCGTAGCCGTAGCCCGGAAGGTCCACCAGCCGCAGCCGGTCGCCCATCGAGAAGAAGTTCAGCGCCTGCGTGCGGCCGGGCGTGTTCGAGGCCCGCGCCATCGACTTGCGCCCGGTCAGGGCGTTGATCAGCGAGGACTTGCCCACGTTCGAGCGGCCGGCGAAGCAGACCTCGATCCGGTCGGCGGGCGGCAGGTGGTGCAGCTCGGGCGCCGAGAGCAGGAAGTCGACCGGACCCGCGAACAGGCGGCGTCCGGCCTCGGCCAGCTCGGGATCGGGCTCGGGGTCGATGACGAAGGGCGTGCCGCTCATGCCGCGCCCTCCGGTCCGGCGGGGTCGCCGAGCGCGATCTCCCCGCCCTCGATCACCTCGGCGAAGACGCCGAAATTCTCGGCCTGGCCGAGGCCGGTCAGCAGCGCCAGCATGTCGAGGTCGCGCGTCCCCGTCTCCGGGTCGGCGTGGGTGGCGGAGCAGCGCCCGATCGGCTCCGTGACCTTAACGAGGCAGCCGCCGAGGCGGAGCTCTCGGCCGATCCAGCCGGTCTCGGCCCAGGGCGCCAGGTCCTCGACCCAGACGTTGCCGCGGAAGCGGCGGCGGTCCATCGGCTTGCCCGCGGCCTCGGCCACCGCGGCGAGCGAGGCGTCCGACAGGATCGAGATCCACTGCGCGGGCTGGTCGGTCATCCCCCGGCCCGGCGCATGGGCGAGGCGCGAGGGCCGCGGCATCCCCTCGGGGATCAGCCCGTCGGCCCAGGCGACGAAGGCGGCCTCGCCCTCGGGGGAGCCGGGATCGACGGTCAGGTCCTCGAGATCGGGATGGCGGAAGGTGATCGGCCCGCCGGGCGCGCCTTCGGCGGCGACCGCCATCAGCGCGGGGAAGGTCGCCCCCCGCAGGAAGGTCGAGCAGCGCGCCCAGGCGGGATCGTCGAAGTCGTAGCGGGACTTTTCGTGGGCCAGCGCCCAGACGCGGTCGCCGGGCATCGTGCGGCCGGCCTCAAGCGCGACGCGCGCCAGCGCCTCGCTGCCCAGGGCCTTCACCGGGTGGCGATGGATCGCGCTGATCCGGGGCATGTCGCCTCGTCTCCTCTCGGCATGCGGGTGGCCAGGGCGGGCGACCGTGGCGCGCAGCGCCGCGGAGTCCCGTCCGGCCGCCCGGATGGGGGCGTGATGGCGCGAGCATGGCGCGCCGCGCCGCCCGCGTCATCCCCCGTTACGGAAAACGGCCGCGCACCCTCGGGCGCGCGGCCGCGGTCGTCTGTCGCCCTGCGGCGGGCCGGGGGCCTCAGCCCTCGGCGTTCTTCTTGCGCTTGAACGATCGCTTCACGTTGCCCAGCACGTCCACGTCGACGCCCTGGCTGCGCATGATGATGTACTGCTGGGTGAAGGTGATCGTGTTGTTGGCCACCCAGTAGATCACCAGCCCGGAGGCGAAGCTGCCCAGCATGAACATGAACACCCAGGGCATCCAGGCGAAGATCATCGCCTGGGTCTTGTCCGTGGGCATCGGGTTCAGCTTCTGCTGCAGCCACATGGTCACGCCCAGCAGGATCGGGAACACGCCGATCGAGACGATCCCCAGCATCGAGCTGTGATCCGGCGCCGCGAAGGGCAGCGCCCCGAACAGGTTCATCCAGCTGGTGGGATCCGGCGCCGAGAGGTCGTGGATCCACCAGATGAACGGCGCGTGCCGCATCTCGAGCGTCACGAACAGCACCTTGTAGAGCGAGAAGAAGATCGGGATCTGCAGGACGATCGGCAGGCAGCCCGCGGCGGGGTTGGCTTTCTCCCGCTTGTAGAGCGCCATCATCTCCTGCTGCATCTTCACGCGGTCGTCGCCGACGCGCTCCTTGATCTTCTCCATCTCCGGCTGGAGCTTCTTCATCTTCGACATGCTGACATACGACTTGTAGGCCAGCGGGAAGAGCACGAGCTTGACGCAGAAGGTCATGGCGATGATCGCCCAGCCCATGTTGCCGATCAGCCCCTCGAAGAACACCAGGATATGGGCGAAGGGCTTCGTCAGGAAGAAGAACCACCCCCAGTCGATGGCGTCGACGAAGCGGGGGATGCCCGCGTCCTCGTAGGCCTCGATGGTCTTGAGCTCCTTGGCGCCGGCGAAGAGCTGGGTCGCCACCGCCGCCGTCGCGCCCGGGGCCACGGCCTGCACGGGCAGGCGCATCTCGGTGCGGTACTCGGAGCCGTCGGGGCGGGCGACGTACTTGAAGACCGCGTCGAAGGGCTGGCCCGTGGGGGCGATCAGCGTGGTCATCCAGTACTTGTCGGTGAAGCCCAGCCAGCCGGCCTCGGTCACCGGGACCACCTCCTGGCGCACGCCGGGGCCGCCCGAGCCCTCGAGGTCCTGCAGGTCGTCGTAGTCGAGCTCGTTGAGCACGCCGTCGAACTTGCCCAGCGCGCCCTCGTGCAGGATGTAGAAGTTCACCGTCTCCGGCTCGCCGCGCCGCACCACGTAGGCGTAGGGGGCGAGGCTGACCTCGGCCTCGGTGGTGTTCTCGACGCTCTGCTCGACCGAGAACATGTAGTTGTCGTCGAGCGAGATCTTGCGGCGGAAGATCAGCCCCTCGCCATTGTCCCAGGCCAGCGTCACCGGGGCCGAGGAGGTCAGGACCTCGCCCTGCTCCAGCGTCCACTCGGTGTTGGGGCCGGGGGTGGCGACGGGGGTCTCGGCGGTCGGCAGCCAGCCGTAGACCGCGAGGAACGGATGCGGCGTGCCCAGCGGGGCCAGCAGCGTGACGTTGGGCGAGTCCTTGTCCAGCGTCTCATGGTAGTCGTCGAGCGTCAGCTCGTCGATGCGCCCGCCGCGCAGCGAGATC
>CAXGVP010000176.1:0-6875 GCA_964013055.1 uncultured Albimonas sp. | reverse complement strand
CTGATCGGCATCTGAGCCGTCCGTCGCTGATGCCGATCAGAGCGACGGACGGCTCCGGGAAACAGGCGCTCCGCGAGGGGCTTCCGCGCGGGGCGCCTGGGGGCGTCAGGCGCCGAGCATGCGGGTGACGATCTCGGTGAGATCGCGGCTGAGGGAGGGGGCGCGGGCGATGCGCTCCAGCTCGGCGCGGATCAGGGACTGGCGGGCGTCGTCGTAGCGTCGCCAGGTCTCGAAGGCGCCGGCGACGCGGGCGGCCGTCTGGGGGTTGAGGGGGTCGAGCTTCAGCAGCCAGTCGGCGAGGAACCGGTAGCCGGAGCCGTCGGCGGCGTGGAAGCAGAAGTGGTTGGTCGAGAAGGCCGCCACCAGCGAGCGGAAGCGGTTGGGGGTCTTCCAGGCGAAGGACGGATCCTCGGACAGGGCCTTCACGCGGGCCAGCGTGCCCTCGCGGGGGATCGTGGCCTGGAGGAGATGCCACTTGTCCATCACCAGCGGATCGGACTTCCACTCTTCGGCGAAGGCCGCGAGCGCCGGCTCGGCGGCGGGGGCGCCGGCGTGGAGGAGGGCGGCCAGCGCCGGCAGACGCTCGGACATCGAGGGGGCTTTGGCCTGCGCCTCGGCCAGAGACGGGCCGACGGGGCGGCGCGACAGCAGGCCCAGGCAGGCGTTGCGCAGGGCGCGGCGCCCGGCCGAGGTCGCGTCGGGGGAGTAGGGGCCGGGCGCCTCCATGGCGGTGTAGAGGGCGCGCAGCTCGGGCTCCAGCGCCTCCGCCAGCGCCGTCTTGGCGGTCTCGGAGGCGGCGTGGATCGCGTCGGGGTCGGCCTGGCGGCCGCGGGCCCAGGTCTCGCGCGCCAGCTCGTCGTCGCCCGGCAAGGTCAGCAGCAGGGCGCGGAAGGCGGGGTCGAGCGTGGCGTCGGCGATGGCCAGGCGCAGGGCCTCGGCGAAGGGGGCGACGGGCTGGGCGCCCATCAGCGCCTCCAGCGCCATGGCGCGGGCGGCCTCCCAGCGGTTGAACGAGTCGCTGTCGTGGGCCAGCAGGAAGGCGCGCTCGGCCGAGGTCGACTTGCGGTCGAGGATCACCGGGGCGGAGAAGCCGCGCAGCAGCGACGGCACGGGGCGCTCGTCGAGGGGGAAGCTCCAGGTCTGCTCGGGCTCGGTCAGTTCCAGGACGCCGGGTTCGACCAGCTCGCGGCCGCCCTCGCCCAGCAGGCCGAAGGCGACCGGGATCGCCATCGGCTTCTTGGACGGCGCGCCGGGGGTGGAGGGGACCTCCTGGCGCAGCGTCAGCGTGTATTTGCCGGGCTTCCAGCCCTCGGAGACCGTCACGCGGGGCGTGCCCGCCTGCGAATACCACAGCTTGAACTGGGTCAGGTCGCGGTTGGTCACGGTCTGGAACACGTCCAGCCACTGCTCGATCGTGCAGGCCTGGCCGTCGTGACGCTCGAAATAGAGGTCGAGCGCCTCCCGGTAGGCCTTGGGCCCCACCATCAGGTGCAGCATGCGGATCAGCTCGGCGCCCTTCTCGTAGACGGTCGCCGTGTAGAAGTTGTTGATCTCGATGAACTGCTCGGGGCGGACGGGGTGCGCCAGCGGGCCCGCATCCTCGCGGAACTGGCGGGCGCGGAGCATCTTCACGTCGTCGATGCGCTTCACCGGCTCGGAGCGCATGTCGGCGGAGAACTGCTGGTCGCGGAAGACCGTCAGCCCCTCCTTCAGGCACAGCTGGAACCAGTCGCGGCAGGTGATGCGGTTGCCGGTCCAGTTGTGGAAATATTCGTGGGCGATGATGCCCTCGATCAGCTCGTAGTCGCGGTCGCCGGCGGTCTCGGGCGAGGCCAGGACGTATTTCGAGTTGAAGATGTTGAGGCCCTTGTTCTCCATGGCCCCCATGTTGAAGTCGTCCACCGCCACGATGTTGAAGACCGAGAGGTCGTATTCGCGCCCATACGCCTCCTCGTCCCAGCGCATCGAGCGCTTCAGGGCGTCCATCGCGTATTCGCAGCGGCTCTCGTCGCCGGGGCGCACCCAGATGCCGAGGTCGACCTCGCGGCCCGAGGCGGTGGTGAAGCGGTCGCGGTGGGCGACGAGGTTCCCGGCCACCAGCGCGAACAGGTAGCTGGGCTTGGGCCAGGGATCGGACCACTCGGCGAAGAGGCGGCCGTCGGGGAGGGCGCCGGCCTCGCCCGGCTCGCCGTTCGACAGCAGCACGGGGGTCGAGGCGGGGGCCTCGATGCGCACCGAATAGGTCGCCATCACGTCCGGGCGGTCCGGGAAGTAGGTGATCTTGCGGAAGCCCTCGGCCTCGCACTGGGTGCAGTAGATGCCGTTGGAGAGGTAGAGGCCCTCCAGTTCCGTGTTCGCCTCGGGGTCGATCTCGACCGTGGTCTCGAGGTCGAAGGCGTCGGGCAGCGGGCCGGCCAGCGTCAGCCCGTCCGCGTCCAGCGCCACGTCGTGAAACACGTCGCGGCCGTCGAGCTTCGCGGCCATCAGCATCAGCTTCTGGCCGTCGAGGCGCAGCGGCCCCTCGGGCCCCTCGCCGCGCACGAAGCGGATCTTCGCATGCACCTTGGCGCCCCGCGGCGCGAGGTCGAAGACCAGCCGGACCGTCTCGGCGCGCCAGGCGGGCGGCGTGTAGTCGGCGAGGCGGATCGGCTGCGGGGCGTCCGGACGCATAGGGGACTCCTGTCTTGCGAACGCCCCAGACTTGCAGCGCCCGCGGGCGGGTGCAAGCCGGCCCGGCGTCTCGCCGCGGGGCCGGGCGGTTTCCGACAGGTGAAAACCCGCTCCGCAACCGCTGGTCGTGCGGGCGCGGCGGGGTCATGGTGCAGGGGACGACTCAGTTTCCAGGATCCCCAAATGCCCGACCGCATCGACGTCGCCGGCCTGCGCGTGGCGCGCCCGCTCCACCAGTTCATCGAGACCGAGGCGCTGCCCGGCTCCGGCGTGACGTCGGAGGCGTTCTGGGAGGGCCTCGCCGGCATCGTGACCGAGCTGGGGCCGAAGCGCGCCGCCCTGCTGGCCAGGCGCGACCAGATCCAGGCGAAGCTGGACGACTGGTGCCGCAAGGCGAAGGGCAAGCCCTGGGACGCGGCCGGCTACCGCGCCTTCCTCGACGAGATCGGCTACATCGTGCCCCAGGGCGAGCCCTTCTCGATCGAGACGCAGGACGTCGACCCCGAGATCGCCTCGATCGCCGGTCCGCAGCTGGTGGTTCCGGTGATGAACGCCCGCTACGCGCTGAACGCGGCGAATGCGCGGTGGGGGTCGCTGTATGACGCGCTCTACGGGACCGACGCGCTGGGCGACCTGCCCTCGGGCGGCGGTTATGACGCCGCGCGCGGGGCGCGGGTGATCGCCTGGGCCAAGGGGTTTCTCGACGAGAGCGCGCCGCTCGCGGGGGGCGCCTGGGCCGACGTGACCTCGATCCGCGTCGAGGGCGGGGCGCTGATCGTGGACGGGAAGGCGGGGGAGACGGGGCTCGCCGATCCCTCGCAGTTCGCGGGCTACACGGGCGGGGCCGCCGCGCCCGCCTCGGTGCTGGTCAGGCGCAACGGGCTGCTGGCGCAGGTGGTGATCGACAAGTCCCATTCCATCGGCGCGACCGACCCGGCGGGGATCGCGGACGTGAAGCTGGAATCGGCGCTGACCGCGATCATGGACTGCGAGGACTCGGTCGCCGCGGTGGACGCCGAGGACAAGGCGCTGGCCTATCGCAACTGGCTGGGCCTGATGAAGGGCGACCTGGCCGAGAGCGTGAGCAAGGGCGGCGAGACCTTCACCCGCACCCTCAACGACGATTTCGAGGCGACCTCGCCCGACGGCGCGCCCTTCGCCGTGCGCGCCCGCGCGCTGATGCTGGTGCGCAACGTGGGCCTGTTGATGGACACGCCCGCGGTGCATGGGCCGGGGGCGCAGGAGATCTCGGAGGAGGCGCTGGACGCGATGTGCACGGTGCTCTGCGCCCTGCATGACGTGCGGGGCGCGCGGAAGAACTCGCCCGCCGGCTCGATCTACGTGGTCTGCCCCAAGATGCACGGGCCCGAGGAGGCCGCCTTCGTCTCGGAGGTCTTCGACCGGGTCGAGGATGCGCTGGGCCTGCCGCGGAACACCGTCAAGATGGGCATCATGGACGAGGAGCGGCGCACCACCGTGAACCTCGCCGAGTGCATCCGCGCCGCGAAGCATCGCGTGGCCTTCATCAACACCGGCTTCCTGGACCGCACCGGCGACGAGATCCACACCTCGATGCAGGCCGGCCCGATGATCCGCAAGGCGGACATGAAGGCCCAGCCCTGGATCAAGGCCTACGAAGACTGGAATGTGGACGTGGGGCTGGCCTGCGGACTGGCCGGCCGCGCGCAGATCGGCAAGGGGATGTGGGCGGCGCCCGACCTGATGGCCGACATGCTCGAGCAGAAGATCGGCCACCCGAAAGCCGGCGCCAACTGCGCCTGGGTGCCCAGCCCCACCGCGGCGACGCTGCACGCCACGCATTACCACAAGGTCGACGCCCGCGCGGTTCAGGCCGGCATCGCCGCGGGCGGGCCGCGCGCGAAGCTGTCGGACATCCTGACCGTGCCGCTGGCCGATCGCCCCAACTGGTCGGCCGAGGAGATCCAGGCCGAGCTCGACAACAACGCCCAGGGGATCCTCGGCTATGTCGTGCGCTGGGTGGATGCGGGGGTCGGCTGCTCGAAGGTGCCCGACATCCATGACGTGGGGTTGATGGAGGACCGCGCGACCTGCCGCATCTCCTCCCAGCACATCGCCAACTGGCTGCGCCACGAGGTCGTCTCCGAGGACCAGGTGATGGAGACGATGAAGCGCATGGCCGCGGTGGTCGACCGGCAGAACGCCTCCGATCCCGACTACACGCCGATGGCTCCCGGCTTCGACGGCCCCGCCTTCGCGGCGGCCTGGAACCTGGTGTTCATGGGCGCCTCGCTGCCCTCGGGCTACACCGAGCCGGTGCTGCACCGTCGCCGGCTGGAGCTGAAAGCCCGCCGCCGGGCGGCCTGAGCCCGTCTCGCGAACGACCGCGGCCCCGGGGGTCCCGGGGCCGCGGCGGGTTTCGGACCGGCGCCGCAGGGGCGCCGTGGCCGGATCAGGCGGCGGCCAGCAGGCCGCGGATCTCGTCCAGCAGCGCCAGGCGCTTCTTCTTCAGCGTCTCGAGGGCCAGGTCCTCCATCGGCTGCAGGTTGGTCTCGGCGCGGTGAATCTCGCGGTTCAGCACGTGGTAGTCGTCCGCCAGACGGGCGAGATGCGCATCCTCGCGCCGCTGCTGGGCGAGCCGGGCGGCGAGGTCCGGCAGGGCCTCGGCGAGTTCGTGCGGAACGTGGGACATCTGGGTCTCCTTGCTGGGCTCCCTCGCGGCGGGCGTCGCGGCCAGCCGCCGAACCATCGCCGCGACCCTCGCGCGCGCGCCGCCCGCCTGCCTTGATCCGGGTCAAGCGGGACGGGGTTTCGGCGCGCGACGCAGCGGCGCCCGGAGGCGCGATCGGGCCGCGGCGGGACGGCGCCTCGACGTCGGGGCCGGGCGGGGGTATCGTGACGGTTCAGCGACGAAACGGCCCGCGCCGGCTCCTTGCGGCGCCGACGCGGCCTCTCCAGGACACGGACCCCCGAGAGACCATGCCCGGCAGAGCTTCCCGCCCCGTGATCGGGGTCATCGCCAACGCCTTCATGATCAACGACACCTTCCCGGTGTCCGCGGCGGGCGAGATGAACCTGCAGGCGGTGGCCAAGGCGGCCGGCTGCCTGCCGCTGGTGATCCCCGCGCTGCCCGAGGCGCTGTCGGTCCCCGACCTTCTGGACGCCTGCGACGGGTTCGTGTTCACCGGCGGGCGGGCGAACGTGCACCCCTCGCACTACGGCCACGACGAGACCGAGGCCCACAAGCCCTTCGACCCCAAGCGCGACGGCGTCTCGCTGCCTCTGATCCGGGCGGCGGTCGAGGCCGGCGCCCCGGTGCTCGGCATCTGCCGCGGCTTCCAGGAGATGGCGGTGGCCTTCGGCGCCACGCTGCACCCCGAGATCCGCGACCTGCCTGGCCGCATGAACCACCGCATGCCCCCCGACGGCACCGTCGAGGAGAAGTTCGCCCTGCGCCACAAGGTCGAGTTCCTGCCGGGCGGCGAGTTCCACCGCATCCTCGGGGTGACCGAGGCGATGACCAACACGCTCCACGGCCAGGGCGTGATGGAGACCGGTCCGCGGGTGGTGATCGAGGGCACGGCCCCCGACGGCACGCCCGAGGCGCTGTCGATCCGCGACGCGCCGGGCTTCGCGCTCGGCGCCCAGTGGCATGTCGAGTGGATGGCCTGGGAGAGCGCGGTCGGCCAGGCCGTCTACCGCGCCTTCGGCGAGGCTGCCCGCGCCCGCGCCGCCCGCCGCCTCGCCGCCTGACCCCTCCACGCCCCCGGGCCCGCGCAGACGCAGGCCCGCCCCCCCCCGCAACGCCCTCCCGCTCCGACGCCCGCCCTCGCCGAGCCCGCGCCGGGCGCCGCCCGCGCCAAGCCCGCCCCGGGCGCCCGCGCGACGCCGGCCCGGCCGCCGCCAGACCCACTTGGCCGCCGCCGACGCCACGCCCGCTTTGGCCGCCGCCAGCGCTACGCTCGCCGACGGCCCAGTGCCGGCCCCGGCTGCAATGGGAGCCATGCCCGCCCCGTGCGCCAAGGGCGCCACGCCCGCCTCGGGCGTCACGCCCGCCGCGCGCGCCATGGGCGCTACACCCGCCATGGGCGCTGCACCCGCCCCGCGCGCCATGGGCGCCCCGTCCGCCCTGGGCGCCTCGGACGGTCCTCCCTCGCGGAGCGCCTGTTCCCCGGAGCCGTCCGTCGCTGATGCCGATCAGAGCGACTCGCCCGGCCCCGTCAGGG
>CAXGVP010000175.1:0-6882 GCA_964013055.1 uncultured Albimonas sp. | reverse complement strand
CCCGGCCCCGGCCGGCGTATTGCTCGATCCGGCCGGCCCCGCGCCGGCGCAAGAGCCGCCGCCAACCCCGCCGACCACAGACGGAGCGCCCGCCGACAGCCAGCCGAGCCAGACCGAACCGCGCCCCATAGCCGGCCGCCGACCCAGGCGCCGCGAGCGCCCGCCGGCCCGGACCCGACCGACCGTCCCCGCGCTCCAGACCCGCTCCCCTTGACCGGACCGTCGCAAGCCGAACAGACGCCAGCCGAACCGCCCAGATCCGAGCCGCCGCGCCCCGACCGCCCCGACCCCGCCCGCCAGCCGCCGCCCGAACGCCGAACCCGCCGCAGACCCGCCCGAACCGCCGCCCGCCCCATGTCCGCCGACCGGCCCCGCGCCTCGCCGTCCCGGACCCAGACCCCGCCCGGAGCCCGCCCGCGTTGATCGACTTCCTGCTCGCTCACGGACCGGCCCTGATCACCCTCGCGGTGCTCGTGGGCATGTTCACGCTGTTCTGCCTCGAGCGCTTCTCCCCCGAGGTCGTCGCCATCGGCGGCGTCGCCGTGCTGATGGCCACCCGCGTGCTGGAGCCGGCGACCATGCTCGCCTCCTTCTCCAACGCCGCCCCGATCACCATCGGCGCCATGTTCATCCTCTCGGGCGCCCTGGTGCGCACCGGCGCGCTCGACGCCTTCACCCGCCTCGCCCTGGTCTGGGCCGAGACGCGCCCCGTCGCCACGCTGGCCGCCTTCGCGATGTTCACGCTCACCGCCTCGGCCTTCATGAACAACACCCCGGTGGTGGTGGTGCTGATCCCCATCGCCATCCGGCTCGCCCAGAAGGTCGGCACCACCGGCTCGCGCCTGCTGATCCCGCTGAGCTACCTCGCGATCCTCGGCGGCCTGTGCACCCTGATCGGCACCTCGACCAACCTGCTGGTCGACGGCGTCGCCCGACAGGCGGGGATGGAGCCCTTCTCGATGTTCGAGGTCACGCCGCTGGGCATCGCGGTGGCGCTGGCCGGCGTCCTCTACCTGCGCATCGCCGCCCCCCGCCTGCTGCCCGAGCGCCAGGCGATCACCGACTTCCTGGGCGAGCGCAAGCGCCTCAGCTTCATGACCGAGGTCGCGGTCCCCCCCGGCTCTCCCGTCATCGGGCAGGAGGTCCTCAAGGTCGACCTGTTCCGCCGCCAGGGGATGCGGGTGATCGACGTGCTGAGGGGCGACGAATCGCTCCGCCGCAACATGGCCGGCGTGGTCCTGCAGGAGGGCGACCGCGTGGTCCTGCGCACCGGGGTCAACGAGCTGCTGGGCCTGCGCGAGACCCGCGCCCTGCACATGGTCGACCGGATCTCGGAGAAGAAGACCGTCACCGTCGAGGCGCTGATCGGCCCCGACTGCCGCCTGGTGGGCCGGCGCCTGGGCGAACTGCGCCTGCGCCGCCGCTACGGCGTCTACCCGCTGGCCGTCCACCGCCGCTCCCAGAACCTGGGCCGCCAGCTCGACGACATCTTCGTGCGGATCGGCGACACGCTCCTGCTCGAGGGCGACCCCGACGACATCAAGCGCCTGGCCGAGGACGTGCGCCTGGTCGACATCGCGACCCCCACCGAGCGCCCTTACCGCCGCGACCGCGCCTGGATCGTGATCTCGGTGCTGGCGGCGGTGGTGATCCTCTCGGCCATCGAGATCGTGCCCATCGTCGCGGCGGCGGTGATCGGCGTGGCGGTGGTGCTGTTCACCCGCTGCATCGACGCAGACGAGGCGTTCCAGTCCGTCGAGGGCCGCCTGCTGGCGCTGATCTTCGCCATGCTCGCCATCGGGGCGGCGCTGGAGAGCTCGGGCGCCGTGCGCCTGGTGGTCGACGCCATCGCGCCGGCGCTGATGCAGGTGGACCCGCAGGTGGCGCTGTGGCTGCTGTTCCTGATCTGCTCGGCGCTGACCGAGCTGGTCTCCAACAACGCCGTGGCGGTGGTGATGACGCCGATCGCGATCACGCTGGCGCATACGCTGGGGGTCGACCCGCGCCCCTTCGTGGTGGCGGTGATGATCGCGGCCTCGGCCAGCTTCGCCACCCCCATCGGCTACCAGACCAACACGCTGGTCTACGGGCCGGGCGGCTACAAGTTCACCGACTTCGTGAAGATCGGCCTTGGCCTGAACCTGCTGGTGGGCGTCGTCGCCTGCCTGCTGATCCCGCTGATCTGGCCGCTCTGAGGCGCCGATGCCGCTGCTGATCGTCCTCTCCGGCCTTGCGCTGCTCGCCGTTCTCACGGTCTGGGGGTGGACCGTGCGCGCCATGGTCCTGCGGATCGAGCGCGCGCACCCGGTCTATGCCGACGCGCTGCGCGCCCGCGCCCCGCGCAAGCCCCCGCGCATGGCGCTGACCTCGGAGCTGCAGAAGGCGCTGGGCGCGGGCGAGGCGCTGCCCGCGGACCCCGCCCTGCAGCTTCGCGTCGCGACCGAGCGCCGGGCGCGCCAGGCGCTGATCTTCCTCGCCCCCGCGTTCCTGCTGGCCCTGTTCCTGGCCTGAGCGTCGCTGCCTGAGACGGCGCGCCCGGCGGCGGGCCGCGAGAGGCCCCGGGTCAAGCCCGGGGCACGCCTGGCCCCAAGGCCCCGGATCAGGTCCGGGGCGCCCCGGGGCGCGGGGCGCGGTCAGAGCAGGAGGTCCTCCTCGACCACCGCGTCGCCCTTCACGTCGATGCGCAGGTCGACCTTGCCGTCGCCGTCCAGGTCCGCGCGCAACGCGCCGTCGACGACGCGCAGCGCCCCGGCCGCGCCCGTGAAGCCGGCCTCGCCGATGAAGTCGAGCGACTGGTTCCCCTTCCTGCCCGGATCGCCGTCGACGCCGCTCAGATCGATCTCGTCCTTCCCGCTCTCGAAATCCACGATCACGTCCGCGTCGCCGGGGCGCGAGTCGCCCGCGCGCGTGAAGATGAAGCGGTCGGCGCCCTTGCCGCCCTCCAGCCGGTCGCCCCCGGCGCCGCCTTCCAGCAGGTCCGCGCCGGCCCCGCCGAAGAGCTTGTCCGAGCCCTGGCCGCCGAACAGCGTGTCGTCGCCCGGGCCGCCGAACAGCCGGTCGTTCCCGCCGTCGCCCCACAGCCGGTCGTTGCGCCCCTCGCCCTTCAGCACGTCGCCGCCCTTGCCGCCCTCGGCCACGTCGTCCTCGCCCCCGCCGGCGAAGCGGTCGCGCCCGCCGCCCAGGTCGACGATGTCGTCGTAGCGGGAGCCCTCGACCTTGTTCCGCCCGTTTCCGTAGTGGCGGGTCGCGACCTCGTATTCCATCACCACCCACATCTCGAGCCGGTCGGTGGTCATCCCGGCGGTCGTCGGCACGCCGTCGAGCGTGGGGGTGTGGTTGCCGGTGGCCGACCACTCGACGTCGAACCGGCCCTGGCGGGGCAGGTCGTCCGTGTCGACATCGATCGGGCCGCGGGTCTTCTCGTCGTAGGCGTAGGGCATGGCGTAGCCCCACGAGTCCATGAACGCCGACGACGTCTGCGTCCCCGACATCTGTACCGGCGAGAAGTCCGGCGCCCGCGCGCCCGCGTCGAACTCGACCGCGACCGAGGTGGTCAGGCCGCCGAAGGCCGGGCTGCCGTAGGGGTTCTGCACCAGCGCCTGGCCGAGAAAGCTGATCGTGAAATTGATCTTCGCGCCCTTCAGATGCCCCAGCCCGTTCCAGGTGGACACCGAGACCACGCCCGTCGCGACCTCGGGCTGGATCGTCGTCTCGGCGATCGGGCTTGCCGCGTAACGGGTGAGGGTCTTCGACTCGGTCTTGCGCGGCATGGAGGGAGCTCCGGAACAGGGTTGCAGTACGCGACTGCCGTGCCGATACGACATCCGTGCGACGCGGTCCGCACGGCGCCTCGGCCGGTTTTCCGCAGGGCATATCCCGTTTCCAAGGTCGCAGCGTCCGGGCCCGCGCCCCCTTCTGCACCGCTCGCCCTCACTTGCCCCGGCCTGCGCCTTCGCCTAAGACGGCGGCCCATCGGGACATCGGAAAACCGCGCGAGAGGCTCGTCATGGCCGGCCATTCCAAATGGGCCAACATCCAGCACCGCAAGGGGCGCCAGGACGCGGCGCGCTCCAAGCTCTTCTCCAAGCTCGCCAAGGAAATCACCGTGGCGGCGAAGATGGGCGACCCGGACCCGGACAAGAACCCGCGCCTTCGCCTGGCGGTGAAGGAGGCGAAGTCCCAGTCCGTCCCCAAGGACGTGATCACCCGCGCGATCAACAAGGCCTCCGGCGGCGACGCCGAGACCTATGAGGAGATCCGCTACGAGGGCTACGCCCCCGGCGGCGTCGCGGTGATCGTCGAGGCGCTGAGCGACAACCGCAACCGCACCGCCTCGAACGTGCGCTCGACCTTCTCCAAGCACGGCGGCAACCTGGGCGAGACCGGCTCGGTCCAGTTCATGTTCGACCGCATGGGCCAGGTGATCTACCCCGCCTCGGCCGGCGACGCAGACGCGGTCATGGAAGCCGCCATCGAGGCCGGCGCCGAGGACGTGGAATCCGACGAGGAAGGCCACGTCGTCTGGTGCGCCGCCGAGGACCTCAACGAGGTCTCGACCGCGCTGGAGGAGTCGCTGGGCGAGGCCGAGACCGCCAAGCTGGTCTGGAAGCCGAACATCACCAACGACCTCGACCAGGAGGCGGCCGAGAAGGTCTTGCGCCTGATCAACGCCCTCGAAGACGACGACGACGTCCAGAACGTCACCGCCAACTTCGAGATGTCCGACGAGGTGATGGCCGCGCTCTCGGCCTGATCCCGCTCCGCCGACCGCCGAAAAGCCCCGGACGCCCGCGTCCGGGGCTTTTCGCGTCCGGGGCCGGCGGCCGGGATGGCGCTGGACCGGTTCGATGCGTCAGGAGACCGGGCTTTCGGCTCCCTGAGGGGACGGTCATGGCGAGCGATCTCGCCGCCGCCCGTCGGATCGGCGTCCTGCCGGACGCCCCGCCTCCGCGACCGCCTGTTCAGCCCCCCTGATCACATCCTCCGGCGGTTCTTTACCAAACGGTCACGTTTTCGCGCCCACCTTCGCGTGGCGCTTGATCCGAAGGCCTCGTCGCGCAGATCAAGGACGTGGCAGAGCCGGAACGGCCGCCGCCCCGGCCGGGGCCCTCGCGCCGGGATCGAGCACAGGGGAAACGCTCAGATGAACGCGCCGCAGGCGATCCACGCCGCCGAGCCCTCCTTCCGCCAGTCCGTCGAGCTGATGTTCAACCGCGCCGCGTCGCTGATGAACCTCTCCCCGGGGCTCGAGGAGAAGATCCGCGTCTGCAACGCCACCTACATCGTCCGCTTCGGGGTCCGCCTGCGCGGCGGCATCCGCACCTTCACCGGCTACCGCGCCGTGCATTCCGAACATATGGAGCCCGCCAAGGGCGGCATCCGCTATGCGCTCTCGGTCGACCAGGACGAGGTCGAGGCGCTGGCCGCGCTGATGACCTACAAGTGCGCCCTCGTGGAGGCCCCCTTCGGCGGCGCCAAGGGCGGCCTGTGCATCGACCCGCGCGAGTGGACCGAGGAGGAGCTGGAGCGCATCACCCGCCGCTTCGCCTACGAACTGATCAAGCGCGACCTGATCAACCCCTCCCAGAACGTGCCGGCGCCGGACATGGGCACCTCCGAGCGGGAGATGGCCTGGATCGCCGACCAGTACCGGCGCATGGCCACCACCGACATCAACGCGCGCGCCTGCGTCACCGGCAAGCCGCTGACCCAGGGCGGCATCCACGGCCGGACCGAGGCCACCGGCCGCGGCATCCAGTACGCCCTGCAGGAGTTCTTCCGCCACCCCGACGACGCCGCCGCCGCAGGGCTGTTGGGCGACCTCTCGGGCAAGCGCGTGATCGTGCAGGGGCTCGGCAACGTCGGCTACCACGCCGCCAAGTTCCTGTCGGAGGAGGACCGCGCCCGCATCGTCGCGGTGGTGGAGCACGACGGCGCGATCCTCGACCCCGACGGCATCGACATCGAGGCGCTGAAGGCCCACCTCGCCGACTGCGGCGGCGTGCGCGGCTTCGAGCAGGGGGAGTTCCGCGCCGACGCCATGTCCACGCTCGAGGAGCCCTGCGACATCCTCATCCCCGCCGCGCTGGAGGGGGCGATCCACGCCGGCAACGCCGGCCGGATCCGCGCCAACCTGATCGTCGAGGCCGCCAACGGCCCCGTCACCGCCGCCGCCGACGAGATCCTGCGCCAGCGCGGCGTGGTGATCATCCCCGACCTCTACGCCAACGCCGGCGGCGTCACGGTCTCGTATTTCGAGTGGGTGAAGAACCTCTCCCACATCCGTTTCGGCCGGATGGAGCGCCGGCGCGAGGAAGCCCGCCACCAGCTGCTGGTCGACGAGCTCGACCGACTGGGCGGCGGCGGCCCCGGGGAGGGGGTCTCGGCCGGGTTCAAGGAGCGCTACCTGCGCGGCGCGACCGAGCTGGAGCTGGTGCGCTCCGGCCTCGACGACACCATGCGCGAGAGCTACCAGGCGATGCGCGAGGTCTGGCGCAGCCGCGCCGACGTCCCCGACCTGCGCACCGCGGCCTACCTGGTGGCCATCGACCGGGTGGCCGACAGCTACCGCGCCATGGGCCTCTGACCGCCCCAGCCGCGCCGGCGCCGATGGGCGACGGACAAGGGCCCGAGCGCCCGGGCCTCGGCCGGCGCCCCGGCCGCGGTCCGGGACCGCGCGCGGGCGACGGGCGACGGGCGACGGGCGAGGCTGAACAGGGCGAGATGGCCCCGGCCAGGGCCCCGCATCAGATCCGCGCCGCAACCGACAAGGTTGCGGCCGGGTCCGCCGGTGTCGCGCGAGAGATCGGAGCAGCTCCACACCCAGACGCCGTGCGCCGTGCGCCGTGCGCCGTGCGCCGTGCGCCGTGCGCCGTGCGCCGT
>CAXGVP010000174.1:0-6937 GCA_964013055.1 uncultured Albimonas sp. | reverse complement strand
GACGCGGATGCTCATGAGGCGGTCTCCAGGCGTCGGTCCTCGACCAGGAAGCAGGCGGCGGAGCCGCCGTCGGCCACGGCGAAGGCCGGCGGGGCGGCCCCGGCGCAGCGCGGCAGGGCGAGCGGGCAGCGGTTGCGGTAGGGGCAGCCCGTGGCCGCGACCCGCGGCGCGTCCGGCGCCGGCGCGGCCCGCCGCGCGGCCCGCCGGGCGCGCTGGGCGGCGGGGTCGAGCCGCGGGACCGCGTCCAGCAGGGCGCGCGTGTAGGGATGGGCGGGCGCGTGATAGACGCGGTCGGCCGGCCCTTCCTCGACCACGTGGCCCAGGTACATCACCGCGATCCGGTCCGAGATATGGTGCACCAGCGCCAGGTCGTGGGCGATCAGCAGGTAGGCCATGCCCAGCGCCGCGCGCCGCTCGTGCAGCAGGTTGATGATCTGGTTCTGGGTCGAGACGTCCAGCGCGCTGACCGGCTCGTCCAGCACCACCAGCTTCGGCTGCAGCGCCAGCGCCGCCGCGATGGCGATGCGCTGGCGCTGCCCGCCGGAGAAGGAATGCGGATGACGCGAGAGCTGCGCAGGGTCGAGCGAGACCATGCGCATCAGCTCCTCCGCCCGCGCGCGGCGCATCTGCGGGGACAGGGCGGCGTGCACGCGCAGGGGTTCGGTCACGATGTCCTCGACCGTCATCGCGGGATTGAGGGCCGAGTAGGGGTCCTGGAACACCGCCTGGATCTCTCGCCGGACGGCGGGCGGATAGCGGGTGCGCATCGCCGCCAGGTCCACCGCGCCAAGATGCATCGTGCCGCGGCTGGGCGCGACCAGCCCCAGCACCGCGTTGGCGAGCGAGGACTTGCCCGACCCGCTCTCCCCCACCAGGCCCAGCGTCTCGCCCGGCCCGATCGAGAGCGTGGCGCCCTTCACCGCGTGGAACGGGGCGGCGCGCAGGCCCGGCAGGCTGCGGCCGGGATAGCTGACCCACAGGTCCCGAAGCGTCAGAAGGGTCACGAGGCGGCCTCCAGGTCGATCAGGTCGCTGCGCGCGCAGCGGGCCAGGCGCCCTGCCCCGCAGGAGGCGAGGGGAACCGGCCGCTCGCAGATCGCGGCGCGGAAGCCGCAGCGGTCGGCGAAGCGGCAGCCCGTCGGCCAGGCGCCCGGGCGCGGCACCACGCCGGGGATGGTGGGCAGGGGCGGCTCGCCGCCGCCGGCGTGCGGGGTCGCGGCCAGCAGGCCGCGCGTGTAGGGGTGGCGGGGATCGGCGAAGATCGCGTCGACGGGCGCGGTCTCGACCACCTGGCCCGCATACATCACCGCGACGCGGTCGCAGATGTCGGCGGCGACGGCGAGGTCGTGGGTCACGAACAGGATCGCCATCCCGTATTCGTCCTGCAGGTCGCGGAACAGGTCCAGGATCTCCTGCTGCACGGTGACGTCGAGCGCGGTGGTCGGCTCGTCCGCGATCAGCAGCGAGGGATTGCAGCTCAGCGCCCGGGCGATGGCGATGCGCTGGGCCATGCCGCCCGAGAGCTCGTGCGGATAGGCGCGGGCGCGGTCCTCGGGGCGCGGGATGCCGACGCGGCCGATCAGCTCGACCGCGCGGGCCCGCGCCGCGGCCCTCGACAGGCCCAGCCGGGCGCGCAGCACCTCGGCGATCTGGGCGCCGACGGTGAAGGCGGGGTTGAGGCTGGTGGTCGGGTCCTGGAAGACCATCGCCGCCCGGGTCCCGCGCATCGTCCTCAGCTCCGCCTCCGGCAGGCGCAGCAGGTCGCGGCCGTTCAGCCTCGCCTCGCCCCCGGTGACCTGCACAGGGGCGCCCAGCAGGCCGAGGATCGCGAGCCCGGTCAGCGTCTTGCCCGATCCGCTCTCGCCCACCAGGCCCAGCGTCTCGCCGCGCGCGATGTTCAGGGAGAGGTCGCTCAGCAGGGGGACCTCGGGGCCCTCGGCCGGGACGATGGCCGCCGACAGTCCCTCGATCCGCAGCACCTCGTCCTCGCGCGCGGGGGGCAGGACCGAGGGGCCGGGCGGCGGGGCGATGCGCCGCCGGCGCGCGGCGGCGGGCGGCGGCGGGGTCACGCCGCGGCCGACGGAGTCGCGGATCACGTCGCCCAGCAGGTTCACCGCCAGCACCGTGACGATGATCGCAAGCCCCGGCGGGATCGCCAGGAACGGCGCGAGATCCATGTAGGCCGCGGCCGCGTTGAGCATCGTGCCCCAGCTGGCGGCGGGCGGCTGCACGCCCAGGCCGATGAAGCTGAGCCCCGCCTCCGACAGCAGCACCGCGCCCACGGTCAGCGTCGCCTGCACGATCAGCGGCGGCGCAATGTTGGGCAGGATGTGCCGCGCGAGGATCCGCGCGTCGCCGGCCCCGATCACCCGGGCCGAGCGGACATAGACCTCCTCGCGCGCGGCCAGCGTCACCCCGCGGGCCAGCCGCAGGAACGAGGTCGAGAACAGGATCCCCAGCGCGATCATCGCCTTGTGCAGGCCCGGGCCCAGCAGGGCGATGATCACGATGGCGACCATGATGCCGGGGATCGAGACCACCGCCTCGACCAGGCGCATCACCGCCCAGTCCCACCAGCCGCCGCGATAGCCGATGAACAGGCCCAGCGGCACGCCCAGCAGGATCGCGAGCCCCGTCGCCTCGGCCGCCGCGATCGCCGCGATCCGGCAGCCGTGGATCAGGCGGCTGAGCACGTCGCGGCCCAGGTCGTCGGTCCCCAGCCAGTGCGCGGGCGACGGCCCCTCGAGCGCGTGCATCAGGTCCTGGCGCAGCGGATCGTAGGGCGAGATCCAGTCCGCCCCGGCGGCCAGCGCGACCAGCCCGGCCAGCGCCAGGACCGCGAGGCCCGCGATGACGCCCGAGGCGCCAGGCGCCCTGCGGCGAAGAGTTCGAAGAAGGCTCATGACGGGCGCGCCTTGGGATTGAGGAGGCCGTAGAGGACGTCGGTCGCCAGCTGCACGGCGGCGACCAGCCCCACCATCACCAGCACCAGCCCCTGGATCATCGGGATGTCCTGCTGGCGCACCGCGGTGATCGCCAGCGTGCCCAGGCCGTTGATGGCGAAGACCTGCTCGACGATCAGCGCGCCGCCCAGCAGCACGGTCACCTGGAAGGACAGCACCGCCACGACGGGGACCATGGCGTTGGTCAGCGCGTGGCGCAGGATCACCCGGCGCGCGGACAGGCCTTGCGCGCGGGCGGCGCGCACGTAGTCCTGCTGCAGCACGCCGACCATGGCGGACCTCACCTGGCGGGCGATGGCCGCGCTCGACGACAGGCCCAGCGCCACCGAGGGCAGCGTGACGCTGGCGAGCCATCCCGCGGGGGACTGCGACAGCGGCGTGAAGCCGGTGGCGGGGAACCAGCGCAGGTCGACGGCGAAGACCGCGGCCAGGATCAGCCCGAACCAGAAGTTCGGCACCGCCTGCCCGAAGGTCGCCCCCAGCGTCGCCGTCCGGTCGACCCAGGAGCGGGGCCGCAGGGCCGCCGCGACCCCCGCCGCGACCCCGGCGACGATGGCGATGACGGCCGAGACCGCGGTCAGCGACAGCGTCACCGGCAGGCGTTGCATCACCGCCTCGGCCACGTCGACGCTGTTGAAGAACGAGGTCCCCAGGTCCCCCTGCAGCGCCCGCCCCAGCCAGCGCGCATAGCGCGCCGGCAGGGGATCGTTCAGGCCCATCCGCTCGCGCAGCATGTCGTGCTGCGCCTGGGTCGCCTCGTCGCCCAGGATCAGGTCCACCGGGTCGCTGGGCAGCATCGCGGTGAACGAGAAGGTCAGCACCGAGACCAGGAACAGCAGCGGCGCAAGCGCCAGCAGGCGCCGCAGGACGAGCCTGAACATGGCGCCCTCAGTTCGCCGTCAGGCCGCGCAGGTCGATGGTGTCCTGCCCGTACTGGTAGTGGACGCTCGGGTTCGCGGCGGTGGCTTTGGAGACGCCGAACAGGATCGGCGTGTTGGCCACGAAGATCACGAAGGCCTCGTCCGCGATCCGCTCGGCCATGCGCCGGTAGACCGGCGCCCGCTCGGCCGCGTCGGCCGTGGCGACGCCCTGCGCGATCAGCGACGCCAACTCGTCCGAGGGGACGCCGTGGAACGGGTTGTAGGCGCCGTCCTCGTTGAAATAGCGCAGCGCCAGGTACTTGGGATCGGCCACCGTGTTCCACACCAGGTTCGTGGCCGGGAAGTCCGTGGTCCGGCTGCGACGGGCGAGCGTGCCCGGCTCGACCGGGACGATGGTCATGTCGATGCCCACCTCGGCGAAGAAGCCGGCCAGCGCCTCGAGCCGCGACTGGTAGATCGGGATCGAGGGCATCTCGAAGCCGAAGCCGTCGGCGTAGCCCGCCTCCGCCAGCAGGGCGCGGGCCGCGTCGGGATCGTAGGGATAGCGGTTCTCCAGCGCGGGCTCGGACCAGGCGCCGGCGGGATAGGGCTGCCAGGTGGGCTCGCCCAGGCCGAACAGGATCGCCTTGTTGAAGGCCTGCCGGTCGATCGCATGGGCCATCGCCTGCCGGACGCGGCGGTCGGCGAAGGCGGGGACCTGCTCGCCGCCGCGGTCCGAGATCACGACGTGGTAGTTCAGCCCCCCCGAATTGCGGATCAGCTCGAGGTCCGGCGAGCGGTCGATCTGCGCCGCCTGCGGGTTCGACAGCCAGATGCCGGCGTCGATCTGGCCGGTGCGCAGCGCGTTCAGCCGGGCGGTGTCGTCGGGGATCTCCCAGACCTCGTAGCGGGCGAGCGTCTGCGCCTCCGGCTCCCAGTAGGTCGGGTTGGGGGTGTAGACGCGGACCTCGCCCTCGCGGCTGTCGGCGGGGTCGTAGACGAAGGGGCCGGAGCCGACCGGGTTGCGGTCCAGCGCCGGGTCGTCCATCGCCGCGGGCGAGATCATCATCCCCGCCGTCCCCGCCAGGGCGAAGATCAGCGAGGGATCGGCCTCCTTCATCGTCAGGGTCACTTCCAGCGGCCCCGTCGCCTCGGCCGAGGCGACCGAGAGCAGCCCCTCGAGCACCCCGATCCCGATGCCGCGGTTGATGTTGGCCGCGACCGCCTCCGCGTCCAGCGGCGCGCCGTCCGAGAAGGTCACGCCCTCGCGCAGGGTCAGCGTCGCCGTGTCGCCGTCGATCCGCCAGCCGGTCGCGAGATGCGGGACCGGCACGCCCTCGTCGTCGAGCCGGAACAGGCTCTCGTAGACCGGGCGCAGATAGGGGATGCCGCCGCCGCTGTGGCGCTGGGGGTCCATGGTCACCAGCCGCACCTGGTCGGCGAAGCGGAAGGTCCCCGTCGGCTCGGCCCCGGCGGCCAGCGGCGACAGCGCCATGGCCAGCGCGACCAGCAGCGATCCTGCGTTGCGTCTCGTCATCTCGGTCCTCCCAGACCCGATCGCGCGCCGACCGCCCGGCCGGGCGGCGGCGCCTCCTCCCGTGTCGATCCGGACATCGAGGGGCGGAATCGATTGTGATTTAGTGTTAGCACTTTGACACAATCTGACGGGCGTGCAATACGCCTTCGACGGAAAACCGCGCGCCGGCGGCCGTTTCCCTGCCGCGCGCCCTTGACCTCGCGCGTCCGGCGCCCCGCCCTTGGACCCCGCCCTTGAACGTCGACGCGACCCGCAAGCAGGAGCCTCGCCCGTGCAGACCTCCGCCCCCAGCAAGGCCGAGCCGCGTTCGGCGCTGCGCGACGACGGCACGCCGCTGAACGTGCAGCTCGCCGCCGTGATCCGCCGGCGCATCGCCGACGGGACCCTGCGGCTGGGCGACCGGCTGCCGACGCTCAGGCAGCTGACGGCGGACTACGGCGTGTCCTCGATGACGGTGCGCCACGCGCTGGCCCGGCTGGAGGACGAGGGGCTGATCCGGGCCGAGCGCGGCCGGGGCACCTTCGTCACCGGCGCCCCCGCACCCGACCACGCGGTGCCCTACCTGCTGACCCGCGCGCCCGGCCAGCCGATCGAGGGGCTGGCCTTCCGCGTGCTCGCCTCCCGCCCCGCGGCGGGCGAGCTGGCGGTCGCGCCCCAGGACGGCGCGCCGCTCGAGGCCTATCGCTACATGAAGCGGATCTTCTCCCGCTCCGGCGCGCCGTTCATGGTGGGGGAATACCTGGTGGACGCGCAGCTGCACGCCGCCATCCCCGAGAGCCGCTGGGCGAGCGAGCTGATCTCGACCCTGCTCTTCGACGCGAAGGCGGCCGGGCTCGCCCAGGTCCGCCAGACCTTCCGGGTGATGTCCTCGACCCCGCAGGAGGCCGAGGAGCTGGGCATCCGCATGTCCGATCCGGTGGTGCGCGTGCGCCGCATCTTCCTCAACGCCCGGCGCGAGGTGGCGTGCCTGGCGCAGCTCGCCTATCGCACCGACGGCGTGGTCTTCGACATCAACATCGACCTCGAGAACCGCGCCCGCCTGCTGGAGCTGGGCGGCATCCCCGAGGCCTAGCGACCGCCCCCGGGACCCCGGCTCAGCCGGCGCGCGGCAGCGTCGGCGCCAGGGTCGAGACATGCCAGTTCCACGGCAGGTCCCCCGCGGCGCGGGCGCGGGCGAAGAAGTCCTCGACGAACGCGTACATCCCGGGCGCGAGGTCGCGGCGCACCTCGACCCCGTCCGCGATGCGCAGGACCGCGCCGTCCGCGCCGTGGTCGGGCCAGTCGGGCGCGCCCGGCGCCGAGGGCGCGCCGTCGCGCGCGAAGCCGGCCCACAGGTCGCCGATCACGCGGGTCAGCGCGGCCTCGGCCGCGGTCTTCGGCGCGCGGGGCCAGGCCGGCGGGGCCTGGTCCATGGTGTCGAAGACATAGGCGATCTCGCAGGCGTGGAAGGCGTGCAGGCCGCGCGCGTCCGCCTCGCGATAGCCGTGGTCGAAATGGTAGACGAAGGCCGGCCGCCCGTTGGCCGCGTTCGCCTTCGCCCCGGCCAGCGCGGTCCAGCCGAAGACCGCGTCGTTGGCC
>CAXGVP010000173.1:0-6952 GCA_964013055.1 uncultured Albimonas sp. | reverse complement strand
CGGGGGCGTGACGGCGTCCTACGCGATGCTGGGCGACGTCCAGATCGCCGAGCCCAACGCCCTGATCTGCTTCGCCGGCCCCCGCGTGATCGAGCAGACCATCCGCGAGACCCTGCCCGAGGGCTTCCAGCGCGCCGAATACCTGCTCGACCACGGGATGCTCGACCGGGTGATCCACCGCCGCGAGATGCGCGACGAGCTCGCCCGCCTGCTGCGCCTGCTGATGAACGAGACTCCGCGGGTCCACGGCGACCTGCCCGCCCCCTCGCCCGTCGCCCAGGACGTGGCCGAGGTCGTCGAGGCCGCCAGGTCCGGAGCTCCCGAGGCTTGAGCCCGCTTCCGCTCGAGATCGACGGTCCCGTCCCCCCGGGCGCGCCGGTCGCCCCGGGCGTGGGCGGCGTGAGCGCGGATTCGATCCGTGGCCAGGCCGGCAACGCGCCCTCGGACCTGATCCTGGAGCGTCTGATGACGCTCCACCCCAAGATCATCGACCTGACGCTGGACCGCATGCACCGCCTGCTGGCGGAGCTGGGCCACCCCGAGCGCGAGATGCCCCGCGTGGTGCATATCGCGGGGACCAACGGCAAGGGCTCGACCCTGGCGATGATCCGCGCGGGGCTGGAGGCGGCGGGGAAGACCACCAACGTCTACACCTCCCCCCACCTCGCCCGCTTCCACGAGCGCATCCGCCTGCATGGCGAGCTGATCGCGGAGCCCGACTTCGCCGCCCTTCTGGACGAGTGCGAGCGGGTGAACGGCGGGACCTCGATCACCTTCTTCGAGATCACCACCTGCGCCGCGATGCAGGCCTTCGCGCGCTGGAAGGCCGATTACACGCTGCTCGAGACCGGCCTCGGCGGGCGGCTGGACGCGACCAACGTCGTGGACCGGCCCGAGCTGACCGTGATCACGCCGATCTCCATCGACCACCAGCAGTACCTCGGCGAGACCATCGCCGAGATCGCGGGCGAGAAGGCGGGGATCCTCAAGCCCGGCGTGCCGTGCGTGGTGGGCCCGCAGCCCGACGCCGCGCTCGCGGTGATCGAGGCGCGGGCCGAGGCCATCGGCGGGCCCCTGATCGTGGCCAACCGCGACTGGCAGGCCTGGTCCGAGCGCGGGCGGCTGGTGTTCCAGGACGGGGACGGGCTGCTGGACCTCGACATGCCGGCCCTGCCCGGCGCCCACCAGATCGAGAACGCCGGCGCCGCGCTGGCCGCCCTGCGCGCGCTGGGCGCCTCGGACGCCGCCTGCGCGGCGGCGCTGGCGCAGGTGCAGTGGCCCGCGCGGCTGCAGCGGCTGGACGCGGCCCTGCTGCCCGCCCTGCCGGCCGACTCGGAGGTCTGGCTCGACGGCGGCCACAACGTCGCCGCGGGAGAGGCGCTGGCCGCCCACATGGCCGCCCTGAACGCGCGTCGCCCCGCGCCGCTGCGCCTGGTCGTGGGGATGCTGGAGACCAAGGACCCCTCGGGCTTCCTCGCGCATTTCCGGGGCCTCGCCGCCTCGGTGGAGACGCTGGCGATCCCCGATGCCGGCGCCTCGCTTCCGGCTCGGACCCTGGCCGAGGCCGGGCGCGCCGCGGGCCTTGACGCAGCGCCGGCCGAGGGCTTCGAGGCCGCGCTCCTCCGCGCCGCCGCCCGGACCGACGCGCCGGCCGCGACAGGCGCCGCGACGGAGGCCGCGCCCCCGCGCGTGTTGATCTGCGGATCGCTCTATCTCGCGGGCTGGGTTCTTCGTCAGATCGCGCCGCCACGTTAACCGGACCCTGCAACATTCCGTTGCAAAGCGTTGTTTCGACACGACCGGGAAGTTATGCTTAACCGGTTGTTAATCGAAGCCGACGATCGCAGGCCGTTAGGGGGCGGTGCGGCCGTAGGGCCAAGTTGCCGCGGAACGAGAATTCCGCTAGGGCGAGACACGAGGCACGGTCCCGACGCGCAACGACGTGGGGGGAGAGGGACCGAAAATCGAGAACGCCGGGCGAAAGCACCCGGCGCGCCGCTGAGGTCGCAGAGGGCAGGCTGTGCTTAAATCCACCAAGCCGGGCGAGATCGCCATCGTCGGGTACGGCTGCCGGCTCCCCGGCGCATCGGATGCGGACGGGTTCTGGTCGCTTCTGAAGGACGGACGCTGCTCGGTCGGACAGGTCGACCCCGCGCGCTGGGCCACGGACCGCTGGAAGACTCCGGCGGGCGGGCCCGGTCGCAGCTACACGTTCGCCGCCGGCCAGCTCGACGCGCCCTTCGACTTCGACGCGGGGTTCTTCGGGATCTCGCCGCGCGAGGCCGAGCAGATGGACCCCCAGCAGCGCCTGATCCTTCAGGTGACCTGGGAAGCGCTGGAGAAATCCGGCCTGCGCGCCTCGGACCTTCCGAAGGCGACGACGGGCGTGTTCGTCGGCGCGTCCTCGTCGGACTATGCGAACCGGTTCTACATGGACCCGGCGGGCATCGACTCGCAGTTCATGACCGGCAACACCCTGTCGCTGATCTCCAACCGGATCAGCTACATCCTCGACCTCAACGGGCCGAGCTACACGGTCGACACCGCCTGTTCCTCGGGCCTCTACGCCCTGCACGAGGCGTTCGTCGCCATGCAGGCGGGCCTGGTCGACACCGCCATCGTCGGCGCGGTGAACATGCTGCTGTCGCCGTTCCCCTTCGTGGGCTTCTCGGCGGCGACGATGCTGTCCAGGGTCGGCCTCTGCCAGGCCTTCGACGCCAACGGCGACGGCTACGTCCGCTCCGAAGGGGCGGTGGTCTTCGTGCTGCGCACGCTGGAATCGGCCATCGCCAACAACGACCGCGTGCTGGGCGTGATCTCGGGCGCGGGCATCAATTCGGACGGGCGCACCACCGGCGTCTCCCTGCCCTCGGGCGACCAGCAGCGGGCGCTGCTGGAGGACGTCTACCAGCGCTTCAACGTCAATCCCGCCAAGCTCGCCTTCATCGAGGCGCATGGCACCGGCACCCGCGCCGGCGACCCGATCGAGACCTGGGCGCTGGGCCAGGCGCTGGGCAGGCGCCGCTCGGACCCGCTGCCCATCGGCTCGGCCAAGACCAACGTCGGCCATCTCGAGGCCGGCTCGGGCCTGGTGGGCATGCTCAAGGCGCAGCTGGCGCTGGAGCATGGGCTGCTGCCCGCCTCGCTGCATTTCCGCGAGCCGAACCCCGACATCCAGTTCGACGACTGGAACCTGACCGTCGCCGCCGCCGCCGCGCCGCTGGAGACGCAGGGCGCGCCGCTTTATGCCGGCGTGAACTCCTTCGGCTTCGGCGGCGCCAACGCCCACGTCGTGCTGCGCCAGCCCAAGGCCGAGGAGAAACGCCCCGAACCCGGCAAGATCGAGCCGGCGCCGCTGATCCTCTCGGCCCGCTCCGAGGAGTCGCTGGCCGCCCTCGCCCGCGCCTACCGCGGCCGCCTCGAGACCGCCTCGGCGGCCGAGGCCGCGCGGATCGCCAACGCCGCCGCCTACCAGCGCGAGCGTCTGCCCCACCGCCTGATCGCCCTTTCGGACGACCGCAAGGAGCAGCTGGCCGCCCTCGACGCCCATATCGCCGGCGACAAGTCGCCGATGCTGGCCACCGGCCGCGCCCAGTCGCGCGAGGGGCGCACCGCCTTCGTGTTCTCGGGCAACGGCGCCCAGCATGTCGGCATGGGCCGCGCCGCCTACGCCAACGACCCGATCTTCCGCGCCACCTTCGACGCGGTCTCCACCATCTTCGAGAAGCTCGCCGACGTGTCCCTGGTCGAGGCGATGCATGCCGAGGACCTGGAGGAGCGGCTGCCCTACACCTCCCTCGCCCAGCCCCTGATCTTCGCCACCCAGGTGGCCACGGTCGAGAGCCTGGCCGAGAAGGGGCTGAAGCCCGACGCCGTGCTCGGCCACTCGGTCGGCGAGGTCGCCGCGGCCTGGGCCGCCGGCGCCTTCGACCTGCCCGACGCGGTGCGCCTGATCCACGTGCGCTCGCGGAACCAGGAGAAGATCCGCGACCGCGGCACCATGGCCGCCGTGCTGGCCGGCCAGGAGGCCGCTCAGGCCGCGCTGGACGAGGGCGGCTTCGACCAGATCGCGGTGGCGGCTGACAACTCGCCCCGCTCGGTGACGATCTCAGGCCCGGCCGACCAGATCGCCGCCTTCTCCAAGGTCGCGCGGCGCAAGAAGATCGCTTGCAAGGCGCTGGGGCTGGACTATCCGTTCCACTCCCCGCTGGCCGAGGCGCTGAAGGACGACCTGCTCGCCGATCTCGACTGGCTGCGGCCGGCCGAGACGCGGTGCGAGTTCGTCTCCGCCACCTTCGGCGGGACCGCCGACGGCGAGGCGCTGGGCCCGCATTACTGGTGGACCAACATCCGCCAGCCGGTCCTGTTCCGCCAGGGGCTCGAGGCGCTGCTGGAGGCCGACTGCGTGAACTTCGTCGAGATCGGGCCGCGCCCGGTGCTCTCGACCTATGTCCGCGACACCGCCGCCGAACGCTCCCGCCCCGCCGCCGTCCTGCCGACGCTGGAGGAGAAGGACGAGCGCGCCGACCTGCGCCGGGTGGTGGCCCTTGCGGTCGCCCAGGGCGCGCAGGTGGTCGAGAACCGGTTCTTCGGCCGCGACGCGCGTCCCGACCAGGACCTGCCGCTGTATCCCTGGCGCCAGCAGACCCATGTTGTGCCGCCCTCGGACGAGGCGCTGCGCCAGCTCGACGCGATGGGCGGCGACCCGCTGCTGGGCCCGGCCCTGCGCGCCGGCGCCCGCGACTGGCGCGCGACCGTCGACGCGGCCTCGCCGGCCTGGCTGGGCGACCACCGGGTCGAGGACGCGGTGGTGTTCCCCGCCGCCGGCTACGTCGACATGGCGCTGGCCGCCGGGCTGGAAGCGCTGGGCGGCGAAGGCCCCATCGAACTGGCCGACCTCGACATCCTCCGCCCCCTGGCGATGGAGGAGGGCACCGGCTACGAGCTGCGCACCACCCTCCAGGGCGACCGCATGGTCGTGGACGTGGAAAGCCGCCGGCGCCTGTCGGGCGAGGACTTCGGCCTGCACGCCCGCGGCCGCCTGCGCCGCCCCGCCGGCCCGATCCCGGCCGCCAAGACCCCGCCCGCGCCGGACGCCGAGCGCACCATGGGCGCGGACCGCCTCTACGAGCTGACCCGCCGCTTCGGCCTGGGCTACGGCGAGGTGTTCCGCCGCGCCGTCTCCGCGCGGCTGGTCGACGCCCGCTCCTGCTTCGTGACGCTGGACGCGGCGCATCCCGCGCTCGACTGCGCCCGCCATGCGCTGCACCCGGCGCTGCTGGACGCGGCCTTCCACGGCCTCTTCGCCCTGATCGCCGAGCGGGCGGACGCCGCCGACGGCTCGATGTCCTACCTGCCGGTGCGCCTGGGCTCGCTGATCCTGCACGCGCCCCACGCCGCCCCCGTGGGCGCGTGGGTGGAGATCGACAAGGCCTCCGAGCGCAGCCTCGAGGCCACGTTCCGGCTGGTCGACGCCACCGGCGCGGCCGTGGCGACCCTGACCGGCGCCCGCTTCAAGGGCGTGCGGATCTCGCGCGCCAAGCCGGCCTCCGAGCTGACCTACCGCAACGCGCTGGCCCGCATCGCCCCCGCCGGCGGCGCCAGGACCGACCTCGGCGCGCTGGCGCCCGAGCTGCTGCGCGAGCTGGGCGTGGACGAGGCGCCGGACCTCTCGGCCGGGGCCCTGCTGCTCGACACCACCGCGCGGCGCATCGCCCGCGACGCGCTGGCGACGCTGGCGACCGAGTCCACCGTGCTCGACGCCGAGGCGCTGATCGCCGAGGGCCGGCTGGCCGAGACCGCCCGCCCCCTGTTCGAACGCCTGCTGATCGCGCTGGAGGAGGACGAGGCCGTGGGCCGCGCCGAGGACGGCCGCGCGCTGCTGGATCCCAACCCGCCCTATCCCCCGCTTTCGGCCCTGACCGAGGCGCTGTTCGCCGAGGCGCCCCGCCGCATCGTCGAGATCGCGCGCCTGATGGCCCTGCCCGACGCGCTGCCCCGCCTGCTGGCCCAGGGCCCGCACGAGGGCGCCGACGGCCCGGTGACCGCCGCCCAGCTGCGGATGGCCGCCTCCGGTCCCGCCGGCGAGGCGCGCTGGTCGGCGCTGTCCGAGGCCGCGGCGATCACGGTCGCCAACGCCCGCCCCGACCGTCGACTCGACGTGCTGGTGGTCGGCGCCGCCCCCGCGGCGCTGCTCGACCGCCTGCAGGCCTCGGCGGTCGTTTCCGCCTGCGTGGTCACCGACCCCGATCCGCGCCACGTCCGCTCCCTCAAGGTGGGCGACCCGGAGCGGGCCAAGATCGACTATCTGGCGATCGACGAGATCGAGGGCCGCAGCTTCGACCTGGTGCTGGCGGGCGACGCGCTTTGCCGCTTCGGCGCCCCGGCGCTCGCGGACCTCAAGGCCCTGATGGCCGAGGGCGCGGCGCTGGTCGCGGTCGAGGAGGCGCCCAGCCTGATCGCCGACCTGATCGAGGGCGACGAGGCCGACTGGTGGTCCGACACGCTCGACCCCACGCTGCCCGTCGGCCGCCTGCGCGAGGCGCCCGAGTGGTCCGAGACGCTGGCCGCCGCCGGCTTCCTCGACGTCTCCGCCCGCCCGCTGGCGAGCGCCGAGGCCCAGGCCGCCCTGATCCTCGCCGCCGCCCCCGCCCGGATGCCCGCAGAGGGCGAGGCCGGCGACGGGCCGATCCTCGTGGTCCATTCCCCCGCCGAGACCGAACTGGCCGAGACCCTGGTCGCGCGCCTCGCCGAGGCCGGACGCGAGACCGCCGCCGTGACCGTGGCCCGGCTCGCCGAGGCGCTGGAGGCCTCGGAGGCCGCCGAGATCGTGCTGCTGGCCCATATCGCCCAGGACGGCCCGGCGCTCGCCGCCGCGCACGCCAGGATGCTGTCGGCGCGGACCGCGCTGGCCCTGCCCGGCCGCGTCGCCCGCCTGTGGGTGGTCACCCGC
>CAXGVP010000172.1:0-6987 GCA_964013055.1 uncultured Albimonas sp. | reverse complement strand
CCGCCGGCAGGTGCAGCAGCAGCGCCGGCCGCGCCCCCGAGCCCAGCCGAGAGCCGTCCGGAAGCGTCAGCCGCGGGTCGAAGACGACGGGCAGGGGGGAGCGCTCCTCCATCCCCGGCAGGCGCACGTCCAGCGCGGGGTCGTCGGCGCGCACCGTGCCGACGCCCACCAGGATCGCGTCATGCGCGGCGCGCATCAGGTGCACCCGGGCGCGGGCCGCCTCGCCGGTGATCCAGCGCGAGTCCCCCGAGGCGGTGGCGATGCGCCCGTCGAGCGAGGTCGCCAGCTTCAGCGTCAGCCACGGCCGCCCCCGGCGATGGCGCGACAGAAAGCCCGCGTTCATCTCCTCGGCCTCGGCGGCCAGCACCCCGGTCTCGACCGCGATCCCCGCCTCGCGCAGGCGGGCGAAGCCGCGCCCGTCGACGCGCGGGTCGGGATCGCCCGCCGCGCAGACCACGCGCGCGATCCCCGCCGCCGCCAGCGCATCGGCGCAGGGGGGCGTGCGGCCGTGGTGGGCGCAGGGCTCGAGCGTGACATAGGCGGTGGCGCCGCGCGCGCCGTCGGGGCCGAACAGCGCCTCGGCGCGGGCCAGGGCCACGGTCTCGGCATGGGGACGGCCCGAGGGCTGGGTGAAGCCGCGGCCCAGCGCGACCCCATCCTTCACGATCACGCAGCCCACCGCGGGGTTGGGCGCGGTGCGCCCCACCGCGCGGCGCGCCATGCTCAGCGCGGCGCGCATCCAGCGCAGGTCCTGCTCGTCGGCCATGGTCGTTTCCGTGTCGGCGCCGGGGCGGCGTCAGGAGGGCGTCAGGGCTCCTCGCCCTTGGCGATGGGACGCAGTTCGGCGACGAACTCCTCGAAGTCGTCGGCCTCCTGGAAGTTCTTGTAGACCGAGGCGAAGCGCACATAGGCGACGGTGTCGATCCTCGCCAGCGCCTCCATCACGATCTGGCCGATCTCGTCCGAGGCGACGTCGACGTCGCCCTTGCTCTCCAGCCGACGGACGATGCCGGAGATCATCTGCTCGATGCGCTCGATCTCGATGGGGCGTTTCTGCAGCGCGATGCGGATCGAACGGGCGAGCTTGTCGCGATCGAAATCCTCGCGCCGGCCGTTCTTCTTGACCACCACGAGGTCGCGCAGCTGCACCCGCTCGTAGGTGGTGAAGCGGCCGCCGCAGGCGGGGCAGAAGCGCCGGCGGCGGATCGCGACGTGATCCTCGGCCGGACGGCTGTCCTTCACCTGGGTTTCGGTGTTTCCGCAGAACGGGCAGCGCATATCGGTCCCTCTCGCGCATCGGACGCCGCCATTATAGGGGCGCCCCCAGCGGTTGGGTAGGCCCTGCGGACCGGCGCGAGATATGCGCCCGCCCCCGCCCCGCCCCCGCCGGCCGCGGGCCCCGTGGCTGCTCCTCCCCCGGGTCCGCGCCCCCGGGCGCGCAGCTCTGCCGCAAGGCGGAAGCCTGTCCCGAAATGGCGCGGAATCGTTCACGGTCTCGCCGCATTGTCCGCGCCGGAATGACCCATGACACGGCGGGATCGCGTAGCGTCGCCCGCAGCCCCCCCTGCATCCTGTTTCGCGTCGCGGCGGCGTGTCGAAGCGGTCCCGGTCGTCCCCAGCGGCCCGGCCCGCAGTTCCGCTTCGATGGCCGGCGAGACCCCGGCCGGCCTCCGGAAACGGAAAAGGGCGGCGCAGGAGAGGTCCTGCGCCGCCCCCTGCGGCTTCAGGGTCCGGTCCGCCGGGGACCGGACGCCTCTGCGATCACAGCGCCGGGTAGATCGGGAAGCGACGGCACAGCGCGATCGCCTCCTCGCGGACCTCGGCCTCGATCCCGGCGTCGCCGCCGTCGCCGGCCGCGGCCAGCCCGTCGACGACCTTCACGATCATCCGGGCGATCTGGCGGAACTCCTCCTCGCCGAAGCCGCGGGTGGTGCCGGCAGGCGTGCCGAGCCGGATGCCCGAGGTCACGAAGGGCTTCTCCGGGTCGAAGGGCACGCCGTTCTTGTTGCAGGTGACATGGGCGCGGCCCAGCGCGGCCTCGGCGGCCTTGCCGGTGACCTTCTTGGGGCGCAGGTCGGCCAGCATCAGGTGGTTGTCGGTGCCGCCCGAGACGATGTCGATCCCGCCCTTCATCAGCTCGTCCGCCATCGCCTGCGCGTTGGCCACGACCTGGGCCGCGTAGGCGCGGAACTCGGGGCGCTGCGCCTCGGCGAAGGCCACGGCCTTGGCGGCGATGACGTGCATCAGCGGGCCGCCCTGCAGGCCGGGGAACACGGCCGAGTTGATCTTCTTGGCGATCGCTTCGTCGTTCGACAGGATCATGCCGCCGCGGGGACCGCGCAGCGACTTGTGCGTCGTCGTGGTCACCACGTCGGCATGGGGCACCGGGCTGGGATGCGCGCCGCCCGCGACCAGGCCCGCGATATGGGCCATGTCGACCATCAGGTACGCCCCGACCTCGTCGGCGATCTTGCGGAACTCGGCCCAGTCCCAGACGCGGGAATAGGCGGTGCCGCCGGCCACGATCAGCTTGGGCTTGTGCTCATGCGCCTTGGCGCGGATGTCGTCCATGTCCAGCAGGTGGTCCTGGGCGCGCACGCCGTAGGAGACCACGTTGAACCACTTGCCCGACATGTTGACCGGCGAGCCATGCGTGAGGTGGCCGCCCGAATTGAGGTCCAGCCCCATGAACGTGTCGCCCGGCTTCAGCAGCGCCAGGAACACCGCCTGGTTCATCTGGCTGCCCGAGTTCGGCTGCACGTTGGCGAACTTCGCGCCGAACAGGGCCTTGGCCCGCTCGATCGCCAGCTCCTCGGCGATGTCGACGAACTGGCAGCCGCCGTAGTAGCGCTTGCCCGGATAGCCCTCGGCATACTTGTTGGTCAGCACCGAGCCCTGCGCCTGCAGCACCGCGTAGCTGACGATGTTCTCGGAGGCGATCAGCTCGATCTCCTCGCGCTGGCGACCCAGCTCGAGGCCGATGGCCTTGAAGATGTCGGGGTCGCGCTCGGCGAGCGCCTCGGTGAAGAAGCCGGAATCGCGCGTGCTGGCGTCCATGTCGCGTCTCCTGTCTCGGGCCCCGCTTTTCGGGGGCGCCTGCGGGCGGGGGTCAGGGTTCGAGGCGTCCATACACCCAAGAAACGGGTTTGTCCCGTCCCGGAGGCGACGCTTCTCACGCCCCCGGCGTCGCGGAGGCGCCGCAGGGGCCGGTTTCGGCCCGACGCAGGGGCAGGGCCCTCGCGCCGCAGGGGCCCGCCGGCCGTCGCGCTTGCGCGAGGGGGCGCGGGGGGCCATGGTCGGCCTCCCTCGGGCCCCGGGGGCCCGCCCTCTGCCGCCCCCTCATCCACGCCCGAGCCCTCCGCCCATGGACCCTATGCTGCTGCAGCCCCGCATCCACTTCGTGCGCTCCGAAGCGCCGCAGGCGGTGGCGGCGCATGAGCGGCTGCTCGACCGCTACGGCCAGACCCCGCTGCATGACGCCGATGTGATCGTGGCGCTGGGCGGCGACGGGCTGATGCTCGAGGTGCTGCAGGCCTTCCACGGAGAGCCGCGCCCGGTCTACGGCATGCACCGCGGCACCGTGGGCTTCCTGATGAACGACTACCTCGAGGAAGGGCTGATGGAGCGGCTGATGGCCGCCGAGGCCGCCGTGATCAACCCCCTCAGGATGACGGTCGAGTGCGACGACGGAGAGATCCGCCAGGCCCACGCCATCAACGAGGTCAGCCTGCTGCGCGAGCGTCACCAGGCCGCCAAGATCCGCATCCTGATCGACGGCAAGGAGCGGATGTCGGAGCTGGTCTGCGACGGGGTGATGGTGGCGACCCCCGCCGGTTCGACCGCCTACAACTATTCCGCCCACGGCCCGATCCTGCCCATCGGGGCCGAGATCCTGGCCCTCACCCCGATCTCCGCCTTCCGCCCGCGGCGCTGGCGGGGCGCGCTGCTGCCCCGCCACGCCCGGGTGACGCTGGAGTGCCTCGACCCCGAGCGTCGCCCCGTCTCGGCCACCGCCGACAACGTCGAGGTCCGCGGCGCCCACAAGGTCCATGTCGAGCTCGACCCCTCGATCTCCCACACCCTGCTGTTCGATCCCGGCCACGGCCTCGAGGAGCGGCTGATTCGCGAGCAGTTCGCGTGACGCCGCTCGGCGTCGACGCGGGCCTGCTGGCCGGCTTCGTCGCGGTCTCGGCCCTCTCCATCGCCGTGCCGGGGCCCAATGTGGCGCTGATCCTGGCGCTGTCCGCGCGCGACGGCCTGCGCGCGGGGCTGGCCGCCGCGCTCGGCACGACGCTCGCCCACGGCGGGCAGATCGCGCTGGTGGTCTTCGGGCTGGCCTGGATCGCGCAGGCCTGGGGCGCGGCCTTCGAGGTCCTGCGCTGGCTCGGCGTCGCCTGGCTCCTGTATCTCGGCGTCGGCCTGTGGCGGGAGGCGCGTCGCCCCGCCGCCGCGGCCCCCCGGCAGGCCGCGCTGCGCGCCGCGCGCCGCGGGCTGCTGACCGGCCTCGCCAATCCCAAGAGCCTCGCCTTCCACGCGGCCTTCCTGCCGCAGTTCGTCGACGCCGCCGCCCCCGCGGGCCCGCAGCTGGCGCTGCTGGGGGCGGTCTACCTGGTCGTGGCGCTGGTCCTCGATTCCGGCTGGGCGTGCCTGGGCGCCGCCGGCGGCCGGGGCCTGGGCGCCGGCGCCCGGGCCTGGATGGCGCGCGGCTCGGCGGCGGCGCTGGTCGGGGGCGCCGCCTGGCTCGCCTTCGGCCGGCGGGCCTGACCGGCGGGGCAGGGGGGATGGACGCCCTGCGCCCCTACGCGCCCGCCGACCGCGCGGCCTGCCTCGCGGTCTTCGACGCCTGCACCCCCCGCTTCTTCGCCCCTGGCGAGCGCCCCCTGTTCGAGACCTGGCTCGACGCCCCGCCCAAGGGCGTCGCCTACCGGGTGATCGAGCGCGACGGGCGCGTCGTCGCCGGCGGCGGCTGGATGCGCCGGGGCGCGACCGCCACCCTGTGCTGGGCGATGGTCGAGCCGGGCCTGCATTGCCAGGGCCTCGGCGGCCGGCTGGTCCGCGCCCGGCTCGAGACGCTGCGCGGCACGCCCGGCGTCCGGCGGGTCCGGCTCGGGACCTCGTTCCAGACCCGGGGCTTCTACGAGCGTTTCGGCTTCCGGGTCGCGGGCGTCACGCCCGACGGCTACGGACCGGGCCTCGACCGGGTGGACATGACCCTGCGTCTCTGACGCCGGCCCGCCGCCGGGTCCCGGACGACCGCGCGTCGCGCCACGCGAGGGTTGCAAGCGCGCGCGCGAGGCCGCAAACCCAAGGCTGCGGAGACAGGGAGAACGGCATGGCGCTCAGCCACGGCGAACAGGTCAGGTGGTGGCTGGTGGGGCTCGCTGCGCTGCTCCTCTTCATGTGGGCGATGGCCGGCGTGCTGCTGCCGTTCCTCGCCGGCGCGGCGCTGGCCTATTTCCTCGATCCGCTGGCCGACCGGCTGGAGGCGCGCGGCTTCTCGCGCACGCTGGCCACCGCCACCATCACCGTGATCATGGCGACCCTGTTCATCGTCGCCCTGCTGGTCCTGATCCCCGCCTTCATCGAGCAGGCCCGCCAGCTGGTCGAGCAGGCCCCGATCTACGCCGACGCCATCCGCGGCTTCATCGAGCGGCGATTCCCCGAGGTCCTCGACCAGGGCGGCGCGGTCGAGCAGGCGCTCGAGACCTTCAAGGGCCGGGCCGAGGAATGGTCCGTCGCCGCCCTGAAATCCGCCTGGACCGGCGGCCTCGCGGTGATCGACTTCGTGACGCTGCTGGTGATCACCCCGGTCGTGGCCTTCTACCTGCTGATGGACTGGGACCGGCTGACCGCCAAGATCGACAGCTGGGTGCCGCGCGACCACGTCGCCACGGTGCGCGAGCTCGCCGGCCGCATCGACGGGGTGCTGGCGGGCTTCGTGCGCGGCCAGCTGACGGTCTGCGTGATCCTGGGCGCGTTCTACGCCACAGCCCTGATGCTGGCGGGGCTGCAGTTCGGCCTGGTGATCGGGCTCTTCGCGGGGCTGATTTCCTTCATCCCCTTCATCGGCTCGATCCTGGGCGGCGCGCTCTCGATCGGGGTGGCGCTGTTCCAGTTCTGGGACGACCCGATCATGATCCTGGTGGTGGCCGGCATCTTCCTGGTCGGGCAGACGGTGGAGGGCAACTTCCTCACCCCCAAGCTGGTCGGCGGCTCGGTCGGACTGCACCCGGTGGCGCTGATGTTCGCGCTGTCGGCCTTCGGCTCGCTGCTGGGCTTCACCGGCCTGCTGATCGCGGTGCCGCTCGCCGCCGCCATCGGCGTGATCGGCCGCTTCGCCATCGAGGAATACATGGAGGGCCGCCTCTACCGCGGCCACACCATCTACGAACGCCCCGCCGCCCCCGGGGAGGCCCGCCCCGGCGTTCCCGGCGGCGTCGCCTCCGCCGGCGGCGAGGTCGAGGCCGCCCCCCCGTCCCCGCCCGGCGACCCGGACGAGCGCAGGTTCGGCCCGTGACCCCGCGCGCGCGCCAGCTGCCCCTCGACCTGCCGGTGCGCGCCGCGCGCGACCGCGAGAGCTTCTTCGTCTCCGAGTCGAACGCCCTGGCGCTCGCCGCCCTCGACCGCTGGAAGGCCTGGCCCGACGGGCGTCTCGCCCTGGTCGGGCCCGAGGGCGCGGGCAAGACCCACCTCGCCGCGGTCTGGTCGCAGGAGACGGGCGCCCCGCGCATCGCCGCGGCCGAGCTGCCCGGCGCCGACCTGCGCGCGCTGCTGAGCCAGGGCGCGCTCGCGGTCGAGAACGCCGACCGGCTCGCCGGCGCCGACGAGGCCGAGCGCGCGCTGTTTCACCTGGTCAACCTCGCCGCCGCGCAAGGCGCGGCCCTGCTGCTGACCGGGCGCACGCCCCCCGCCCGCTGGCCGGTGACGCTGCCCGACCTCGCCACCCGGCTCGCCGCGCTGCCGATCGCGCGCATCTCGCCGCCCGAC
>CAXGVP010000171.1:0-6995 GCA_964013055.1 uncultured Albimonas sp. | reverse complement strand
CCATCGGGCGAGGTCAGCGCCGCCGCGCGCGCGGCCGCCAGCGTCAGGCCGACGTAGCCCCCCGGCGCGGCCTCGGCCAGCGGCGTCCGGCTGTGGTTGACCTTGACGATCGAGGGGCCCTGCCGCCAGCGATGCTGGTGGAAGCCGCCGCCGAGCCGGGCGAGATGGTCGTAGGCGAGCCCCACCTCCTGCCCCCAGAAGGCCTGGTGCGCCTCGAGCGCGTCGGTGGCCATGCCGACGTCGAAGGCGGGCTTTGCGAAGGCGGGGCCGCTCACGGCTGGCCCCGGTCCTGGGGCCGGGGGACCGAGGGGACCTCCCACGGTCGCTCGAGCGGCGCTGCGGGCGGGGCGAGCGGATCGGGGCCGAAGCGGTTCGGCCCTTGGGTTCCCCGCCGGCAGAACCACACCAGCATCACGATGCCGCCCACCAGCGGGACCAGCCACAGCCAGTACCACCAGCCGCTGCGGTCGCGGTCGTGCAGCCGGCGCACGTTGACCGAGATCGTGGGCAGCAGGGTCAGCAGCGACCACAGTCCGGTCAGCGGGCCGAGCCCTGCCTCGGGGTCGGTCATCCCGGGCAGCAGGCGGCCCTCGATGAAGCCCAGCAGCAGGTGGATCACCGTGACGAACAGCACGAACCACCACAGCTCCGAGCGGGGGGCGCGGCCGGAGAAGACGACGTATTTCTGAAAGCAGGTGGAAATCGACTGGTCGAACGTCATCGCGCGCCTCCAACAGCGGTCCCTGGACGGCCGCCCGCCCGCGTCGCCCCGCATCATGGCGCCCACGCCGCCGCGCGGCCAGAGCCGCGGGCGCCGGGGCTGCGCGCGACAGAGCGGCGGGCGCCGGGGGCGCCGGAGGACAGGGCCGCGGAGGACGAGGCTTCGGAGGACGGCGCTGCGGGCGCCAGAGCTGCGCGGGACACAGCACCAGGGACCAGGGCGCGAGGAACAGGGCCACGGAGGAGGGGGCTGCGGTGGACAGGGCTGCGGTGGACAGGGCTCCGGGCCCAAACCCGGCCTCTTGGTGGCGAGGGGGGGCGCGGAGGCCTCGGGTTTGCTGGGCAGGCGCGGCGGGGTCCGCAGCGCCGGGGCCGGGCTTCCGGGGCTGAGGCCGAGGCGGGACGGGCGTCGAGCGCGTCCGCGCCCTCCGCGCGCCAGACCACCGAGGACCGCAGCGCGCTCGCGCCGCCGCCCGCGGCGATGGGCGTCGCCCGGAGACGCCGCGTCGCCGGCGGCGCGTGGTTGCGTCGGAGCGGCGGGGACGGCAGGGTCCCGGCGCACGAGCCAGGAGACCCCGCATGACTTCGCCCGCGCGCGTGACGCTGCACGGCTACCAGCACAGCATCTATTCCTGGGCGGTGCGCCTGGTCCTGTCCGAGAAGGGCGTCGACTGGGACTGGTCCGAGGTCGACCCGTTCTCGGAGCCCGAGCGCGCCGCCCGTCGCCATCCCTTCGCCAGGGTGCCCGTGCTGGTGCACGGGTCCTTCGCGCTCTACGAGACGGTGGCGATCCTGCACTATGTCGACGAGGCCTTCGACGGCCCCTCCCTGCAGCCCCAGGGCGCCCCGGCCCGCGCCCGGATGCGCCAGGTGCAGGCCATCGCCGACGCCTACGCCTACTGGCCGATGGTGCGCATGGTCTACGCCCACCGGGTGTTCCCGGCCCGCCACGGCGGCGAAGGCGACAAGACCGTGGCCCGCGAAGGCCTGGCCCGCGCCCGCCCGGTGCTCGACGCGCTGGAGGGCCTGACCGGCGAGGGACCCCATTTCGGCGGGGCGGCGCCCTCGCTCGCCGACCTGCACCTCGCCCCGATCCTCGCGGCCTTCGCCGAGGCGCCCGAGGGCGGCGCCCTGCTCGCCGGCCGCCGCCGCCTGCGCACCTGGCTCGAGACCATGCAGGCCCGCCCCGCCTTCGCCGCCACCCGCCCCTGGTGAGGCTTGCCCGGGCCCTGGCCGCGGGGAATGCTGCGCCCCCTCGCCCGTCCTGCCCGGAGCCCCGCATGATCGACGTTCGCCGCGCCAGCCCCGAGGACGCGCCGGCCATGGCCGCGATCCTCAACGCCCTGATCCGCATCGGCGGGACCACCGCCTACGAGGAGGAGCTGCCGGCCGACCATCTCGCCGCCAAGACCCGCGAGCCCGGCTTCGCCCATGTGGCGCTGGACGCGACGGGCGCGGTGATCGGCTTTCAGTACATCGCCCCGTCCGACGACGACCCGAAGCTCGCGATCATCGCCAGCTTCGTGGCGCCCGACGCGGCGCAGGGCGGCATCGGCTCGGCGCTGTTCCCCTGGACCCGGGCGGAGGCCGCGCGGCGCGGCTACCGCGAGATCGACGCCACCATCCGCGCCGACAACGCCGGCGGGCTCGCCTACTACGCGCGCCAGGGCTTCGTGGATTTCGAGGTGCTCCGCGGCGTGCCGCTGAAGGACGGAACCCCGGTCGACCGGATCAGCAAGCGCCTGGTCCTGGCCTGACCCGCCGCGTCCGCTAGATCGGGAACCGGGCCACGACGCGCACCTGCGAGATGGCCTGGTGGAACTGCAGGCTGAAGGCCACGAACACCAGCTCCTGCCCCTCGATCAGGGCGAAGCAGTGCACGGCGCGGGTCTCCCAGGCCTCGGCGTAGCCCCGGCTCTCCCAGGTGCCCAGGCGCCGCCAGCCGGGGGGCAGCCGGTCGGCCGCGGCGCGGGCGTCGTCGTTGCTGTAGACATGGGCCGCGGCGTAGCGCCCGTCGGCGGCCCGGTAGACGGTGAAGTCGCAGCCCGAGAAGTCGTCCGAGAAGAACACGTTCCGCCCGGCCGCGCCGAAGCCCATGCCGAGGTTCCCCCCGCATTGCTGGACGTAGATCCCCCGGATCAGCCCGTGCCGCTTGATCTCGAGGCTCGCGTCCGTGAGATGCATCGAGGCGACGCAGGACGTGTCGTAGGCGCGCCCGTCGAACCCGCCCAGCGCGAGCGGCTTCTGCCCGACGTACATCCCGCAGTCGCAGCTGTAGGCCTTGCAGGCGCCATGGGTGACGAGGGCGTCGGAAGTGATCAGCATGGTACGCTCCGAACGCGGCGCCGAAGAACAATGGGCCGCGCCGCCCTGGCCGAAGCTTACGTAGGCGTCGCCTGGCGCACAAGCCTCGAGGCCGGCGGCCCCGACCGGCTCGGTCGCGCAGGCGTCGGATCGGACATGCATCCGCCGGCCGGCCCGGGATCGTCCCCCACGCCGGGAGGCGGCGCAAATACGAGACACGTCGTTGCGAAGAGCGCTCCTCGAGGGGACCGCGCGCCGCGCGCTCGACGGCGGCGGGTCGCAAGATCGACGCCCCGATCCGCGCCGACGGGCTTGCCTGCCACGCCCGGCATCGACGGGTGGGCCTCAAGGTCCGGGCCGGCGCGCCTCCGAACACCGGTTCGCCGGTCGACGGCCGTGACAGGCGTCCCGAGGCGCTGGCCGCGGCCAGGCCGATCCATGGCGACTTCGACGCTGCTGCGGGAGTCCGCGCGAACCTATTCGTAGATCGGGCACGCGTGACTGTCGCGGCACGCGAGGTGCTCATAGCCGAGGACCTGGCCGGGATCGACGCGATAGGTCAGGCCGCTGAAGGGGGGAACGCTCGCGCGGGTGCGGATCTCAAAGTGCAAGTGCGGGGGCAGCGCGCCGACGTTGCCGCTGTTTCCACTGCGCGCGATGGGGGCGCCGACCACCACCTGGGCGCCCACGTCGACCAGCGTCTCGGAGAGATGCGCGTAGAAGGCGAAGACGTCGCTCTCGGCGGAAGATGTCTTCGGGCCGTCGGTCGCCGAGATCTGAAGCAGAAGCTGCAGCCCGTAGGCCGGCGTCTCGCAGATGTCGACGACCGCGCCGTTCCGCACCGCATAGACCGTGGCGCCGACCGGAGCGGCCAGGTCCCAGCCCTGGTGCGGTCGGGTTCCGCCGTTGCGGGTCATGCCGAATATGTTGCTCAGCTCGCCCTGGTTGTGATTGCTGATGCGCATCACGCTCAACGGATTGGCGACCATCGGATCCCTCGAATGTCTCACGCGCCTCGCCAGTCCGACGCGACGCCGATCTTTCGAGGATAGGGCTTGATGCGACGTAGCGTCAACCGAACAGGTGGTCGAACTCGCCGAGCACCTTGCGGTAGGTGGCGCGCTTGAAGGGGACGATGCGCTCGAGGACCTCGGCGTGCGGGGACCAGGCCCAGCGGGAGAACTCGGGGTGCTCGGTCTCGATGTTCACGTCCGCGTCCGTGCCGTGGAAGCGGAAGGCGAACCACTTCTGGGTCTGGCCGCGATAGCGGCCCTTCCACAGCCGCGGGATCAGCGTCGCGGGCAGGTCGTAGGGGATCCACTCCCGGCTCTCGGCCAGAAGCGTGACCTTGTCGCGGGTGATCCCGGTCTCTTCCCACAGCTCGCGAAGCGCCGCCTCCAGCGGCGCCTCGCCGTCGTCCACGCCGCCCTGAGGCATCTGCCAGGCGTCGGAGCGGAAATCCAGCCGCTGGCCGACGAAGATCTCGGCCGCACGGTTCAGGATCACCAGACCCACGCAGGGACGGTAGGGCAGCGCGGCGATCTCCGCCTCGGAGAGCTCCCTCTTCGGCTCCTTCGCCACGCCGCCGTCCTCCCTCACTCGGCCGAAGCCGGGGGCGTCGCCTGCATCGCGCCCATGCCGTAGACCGACAGGCCCGTCAGCACGTCCAGCGCGTAGGCGAGCTGCAGATCCTCCTGGCGCAGGCGCGCGGTCGCCTCGTGGCGGGCGCGCTCCTCCTGGATCTGCTTGCGCTCGTCCTCGCTCAGCGCGTTCTCGAGGCTGCCGCGCAGGTCGGCCTCCGAGCGCATCCGGGGGGGCGTGTCGCCGTCCTCGGTCGCGAGCTTCGCCTGTTCGATCAGGATGTCGGGCTCGATGCCCAGCGCCTGGATCGAGCGGCCCGAGGGCGTGTAGTAGCGCGCCGTGGTCAGCCGGATCGCGCCCTTGCCCGACAGCGGCATGATCGTCTGGACCGAGCCCTTGCCGAAGGACTTGGCGCCCACGACGATGGCCCGGTGATGATCCTGCAGCGCGCCGGCCACGATCTCGGAGGCCGAGGCCGAGCCGCCGTTGATCAGCACCACGATCGGCTTGCCGCCGGTCAGGTCGCCGGCCTCGGCGTTGTAGCGGTCCATGTCGTTGGAATCGCGCCCGCGGGTCGAGACGATCTCGCCCGACTCGAGGAACGCGTCCGACACCGCCACCGCCTGGTTGAGCAGGCCGCCCGGGTTGTTGCGCAGGTCGAGCACATAGCCCTTCACGTTGTCCGCGCCGCCCATGTCCTCCTGCACCTTCTCGATCGCCTCCTTGAGGTTGTCGAAGGTCTGCTCGGTGAACTGGGTGACGCGCAGCACGCCCACGTCGCCCTCGACGCGGCCCTTGGCGGCGGCGATCTTGATGTTGGCGCGGGTGATGGTCAGCTCGAAGGGCTCGTCCACGCCCTCGCGCACCACGGTGATCACGATGTCCGAGCCGACCGGCCCGCGCATCTTGTCGACCGCGTCCGCCAGCGTCAGGCCCAGCACCGACTCGCCGTCGATATGGGTGATGAAGTCGTTGGCCTCGACCCCGGCCTCGGCGGCGGGCGTGTCGTCGATGGGCGAGACGACCTTCACGAAGCCGTTCTCCATCGTCACCTCGATCCCGAGGCCCCCGAACTCGCCCCGGGTCTGCACCTTCATGTCGTCGAAGGCCGAGGGGGGCATGTAGCTCGAGTGCGGGTCGAGCGACGTGAGCATGCCGTTGATGGCGCTCTCGATCAGCTGCTTCTCGTCCACCTTCTCGACATAGGCGGTCCGGACGCGCTCGAAGATGTCGCCGAACAGGTCGAGGTATTCATAGGTGGTGCGCGCGTCGGTCTCCTGCGCGCGCAGCGGCGCGACGAGCGGCGCGGTCAGCAGAGCGCCTGCGACGGCGCCCCCCAACGCGGCGACGGCGATTTTTTTCATGGCGTCTCTGACTCTCCTTTCGGGAGCGCGAACCAGCGGTCCGGGTTCACGGGGATCCCGGCCTCCCTCGCTTCCACATAGAGCATTGCAGCGGAAAACGCCGCCCGGGGAAAGGGCGCGTCGACGAGAATTTCCGGCGACGCCGGGTCGATGACGTGCAATTGACCCACGCGAGAGCCGGCGGGGAGGATCTCCCCCTCCCCCACGGCGAGGCTTTCGAGCCCGCCGAGAATCAGCAGCCGCCCCGGCGCCACCTCCAGCACCACGGCCTGTCCGCGCCCGCCCAGCGGGCCTGCGTAGCGCACCGAGGCGAGCACCGGCGTGCGCGGCGCGGCCCAGCCGGGAACCGCGATCTCGACCCCCGTCTGCGCCTGGCCGAGCGCGTCGCGCGCCCCGAAGGGCGTGACGATCGGTCCCGGCGCCGGCGGCGGCCAGTCGCCGGGCTGCACGGGGCGGGCGGGCGGCAGGCCCAGCGGGTCGGCGGGGGCGGCGACCGCGGTGAAGGCGTCGAGCGCGCGGCGCGTCTCGCGCAGGCTGGCGCGCAGGGCGCCGACGCCGCCGGGGGCGAGCACGTCCTCGCGCGCGTTGCGCAGGTCCAGCGCCGCGCCGCGGGCCAGCGACCAGGCGGCCCGGCGCTCCCGGTCGCGGGCCTGCGCGGCGACGAACTCCTGGCGGCGCAGCGCCGCCACGCCCGCCCGGTCCGGCCCCATCGCGGCCGCGAGCCAGGCCCCGCGCGCGGCCGCCAGCGGCCCCGCCGGCTGCGCCGCCTGCGCGGCCAGCGGCGCGCGCGCCAGCGAGGCGAGCCGCGCGACCGAGGCCTGGCCTTCGTCATGGGCGCCGCTCGCCCGATCCTCCAGCGTCGCGATCAGCCGGGCGGAGCGGCGCAGGCTCTCGCGCATCGCGCCCAGCGTCGCCTCGACGGCGGCGCCGGCGCGGGTAGCGGCGGCGCGGCGGGCGGAATCGTCGCTCGCCCCGGCCAGCGCCCGGTCGGCTTCGGCCAGCGCCTCGCGCGCCTCGGCCGCCGGA
>CAXGVP010000170.1:0-6998 GCA_964013055.1 uncultured Albimonas sp. | reverse complement strand
TCATCAGGGCGTCGAGGCGGGCCTGCTCCTCGGGGGAGAGGGGGGCGGCGGTGGCGGCGGCCTCGGGGCGGGCGCGGCGGATCCAGAACACGGCGAGGATCCCGCCCCCGATCAGCAGCGCCGGCCCCCCGAACCACAGCACCGCGTTGCCCATCGAGAAGGTGGGCTTGAGCAGCACATATTCGCCGTAGCGCTCGACCAGGTAGTCCTTCACCTCGGCGTCGCTGTCGCCGGCGACGAGACGCTCGCGCACCAGCACGCGCAGGTCGCGGGCGAGGTCGGCGTTGGATTCGTCGATGCTCTCCGAACGGCAGACCAGGCAGCGGATCTCGGCCGACAGTTCGCGGGCGCGGGCCTCGAGCGCGGGGTCGGCCAGCACCTCGTCGGGCTGCACCGCGGGGGCGGCGAGCGGCGCCAGCAGGGCCAGCGCCAGAAGGAGGGGGCGCAGCGCCCTCATTCCGCGGGGACCGCGGCGGCGGGGGCGCGGCGCGCGGCGGCGCCGACCCGGTAGCGGCGGTCCGACAGGGACGTGAGGCCGCCCAGCGCCATCACCAGCGCCCCGATCCAGATCCAGTTGGCGAAGGGCTTGACGTAGATGCGCACCGCCCAGGCGCCGGCGTCCGCCTCCTGCCGGTCGCCGAGCACCACGTAGAGGTCGCGGGTCAGGCCGGCGTCGATGGCGGCCTCGGTCGTGGGCATGCGCTGGACGGGGTAGAACCGCTTCTCGGGGCGCAGCACGGCGACCTCGGACCCGTCACGGAAGACGGTGAAGGCGCCGCGCTCGATCGAGTAGTTGGGGCCCTGGGCACGCTCGACCGCGTCGAAGCGGAAGGCGTAGCCGCCGGTCTCGACCGTCTCGCCGGGGTGCAGGGCGCGGACCTGCTCGGTCTCCCACGCGGTCAGGGAGGCGATGCCGAAGATGGTGAGCGCGAGGCCGGAGTGGGCGATGGCCTTGCCCCAGTCGGCCCGCGGCAGGCCCGAAAGACGCCGCCAGCGGCCGGGGCGGGAGAGGCCCGCGCGCTCCCAGATCTCGACCACGACGCCGGCGAGGATCCAGACCGTCAGGGCGATGCCCACGGGGGCGAGCGCGCTGCGCCCGGTCTGCAGCGCCCAGACCAGGGCCGCCACGGCGAAGGCCAGCGCGGCGGCGGGCCAGAGGCGGCGGATCACCCGGCCAAGGCGCGCGCGCTTCCACGGCGCCAGCGCGCCGATGGGCAGCAGCACCGCCAGCGCGATCATGAAGGGCGTGAAGGCGAGGTTGAAGAACGGCGCCCCGACCGAGATGCGCCCGCCGTCCCAGGCCTCGCGGATCAGGGGCATCAGCGTGCCCAGCAGGACCACGGCGCAGGCGACGGTGAGCAGCAGGTTGTTGGCCACCAGCAGCGATTCGCGGCTGACCATGGCGAAGACCCCGCCGGGCGCGAGCTTCGGCGCCCGCCAGGCGTAGAGCGCCAGCGACCCGCCCACGGCCACCACCAGGATCCCCAGCACCACGACGCCGCGGGTGGGGTCGGAGGCGAAGGCGTGGACCGAGGTCAGCAGGCCCGAGCGGACGATGAACGTGCCCAGCAGCGACAGCGAAAAGCCCAGGATCGCCAGCAGGATGGTCCAGCTTTTCAGGCTGTCGCGCTTCTCGACCACGATGGCGCAGTGCAGCAGCGCAGCCGAGGCGAGCCAGGGCATGAAGGAGGCGTTCTCGACCGGGTCCCAGAACCACCAGCCGCCCCAACCGAGCTCGTAATAGGCCCAGTAGGAGCCCAGCGCGATGCCCACGGTCAGGAACATCCAGGCGGTCAGCGCCCAGGGGCGAACCCAGCGCGCCCAGGCGGCGTCGACGCGCCCCTCGATCAGGGCGGCGACGGCGAAGGAATAGGCGGTCGAGAGGCCGACATAGCCCAGGTAGAGGAACGGCGGATGGAAGGCGAGGCCGGGGTCCTGCAGCAGCGGGTTCAGGTCCGCCCCGTCCAGCGGCGGCTGCGCCAGCCTCAGGAACGGGTTCGAGGTGAACAGCATGAAGCCCAGGAAGGCCGCCCCGATCGCGCCCTGCACGGCGAGCGTGCGGGCCTTGAGCGACTCGGGCAGGTTGCCGCCCAGCCCCGCGATCATCGCGCCGAACAGCGTCAGCATCAGGGTCCACAGCAGCAGCGAGCCCTCGTGGTTCCCCCACACGCCCGACACCTTGTAGAGCATCGGCTTGGCGGAGTGCGAGTTCTCGGCCACCAGCGCCACCGAGAAGTCCGAGGTCACGAAGGCGACCGTCAGCGCCGCGAAGGCCAGAGCCGTGAGGATGAAGGAGATGGCCGCCGCCGGCGTCGCCAGCCGCATCCAGTCCGCCCAGCCCTTGCCCGCGCCGACCAGCGGCACGACGGCCTGCGCCAGGCTCGCCACCAGGGCGAGGATCAGGGCGAAGTGGCCCAGTTCGGCGGTCATGGTCGGCCTCCCCCGATCATATTCGGCGTTCTGCACGCTTTCCACGGACCATGCCGCGGACGGAGGCGAGGTGCAATTCAGGACCTCGCGAGGCCAGCCCGCCATTGGTCGCGGCGCGGATTCCCGCCGGCTTTCGACAGAAATTTTCTCCGGGCGAACGTTTTTGCGGATTCTGCGCAACAGTCATGTCACGTTCGTATCACGATGACGCAGCGAAACCGGCGGCATGAGACCGGCGATCCCCGCCGCTCCGCCATTCGAGGCGAGACGATGTTCGACCGCAGTTCCAGACTGCCGCAGCTGACCGGCGCGCCCTTCCTGACCGACGCGGGCGTCGAGACCGATCTGATTTTCAACCGCGGCGTGCCGATCCGGGCCTTCGCCGCCCATACCCTGCTGCCGGACCCCGTGGGCCGCGCGGCGCTGGCCGAGTATTTCCGCGGCTTCCTGACCCTCGCGCGGGAGACCGGCTCGGGCTTCATTCTCGACGCGCCCACCTGGAAGGCGCATCCGTGCTGGAGCGAGGAGCTCGGCGAGGACGCCGAGGCCCTGCGCCTGGCCAACCACGAGGCGGTGGCCTTCGTGGCCGGCCTGCGCGACGAGTTCGCCGGCCGCGGCGCCCCTGCGATCCTGCTCAACGCGCCGATCGGGCCGCGGGGCGACGCCTATGTGATCGAGCGGGAGATGACCGCGGGCGAGGCGCGCGACTACCACGCCCAGCAGCTCGAATGGCTGGCCGAGACCGAGGTCGACATGGTCACCGCGACCACGCATGTCTCCTCGCAGGAGGCGGCGGGCTTCTCGCGGGCGGCTTCCGACGCCTGGCTGCGCCATGTGATCAGCTTCACGGTGGAGACCGACGGCCGCCTGCCCTCGGGCGAGACGCTGGCCGAGGCGATCCGGCGGGTCGATCTCGCGACCAGCAAGGCGCCGGCCTACTACATGGTGAACTGCGCCCACCCCGACCATTTCGCCGGGCGGCTGGAGGATGCGGACTGGGCGCGGCGGATCCGGGGGGTGCGCTGCAACGCCTCCCGGCAGAGCCATGCCGAGCTGGACGCGTGCGAGCATCTCGACGACGGCGACCCGGCCGAATACGGACGCCTCACGGCGGCGCTGAAGGCGCGGATGCCGTGGATGAACGTGTTCGCCGGCTGCTGCGGCTCGGACCTGCGCCATGTGACCGAGCTGGCGCGCGCGCTGGCGGCGCCCGCCCCGGGCGGGACGACGGCCTCCGCCTGAGGGCGCGGGGCTCCGCCGCCCCCCCCGGGTCCCCGGGGGGGGCGGCGAGAGCCTGCCGCGCCGGCGCCCCGCGGGGGCGAGCCCCCTGCCCGAGGCTCAGACCCGCAGCTCTCCCCGCATAAGCACCACGCCCGAGCCCGCGACGCGCACGCCCGAGATGTCGTCGCGCGGGCCCAGCGCCTCGACCTCGGCCCGGCCGGGGCGGCCGAGCCAGTGGCCCTGCTCGGCGACGAAGCGGGGGCTGGGGATCAGGCCCTCGGACCACAGATAGGCGCCCATGCAGCCGGTGGCGGAGCCGGTGAACGGATCCTCCGCCGGGCTGGGGGGCGCGAGCAGCAGGCGCGAGAAGACGTCGCCCGCCGACGTCTCGCCGCCCAGCGTGACCAGGAACGGCTCCATCAGCCCCGCGTCGGGGAGGGCGGTGGAGGCGCGCCAGGCCTCCAGCTTCGCGACGTCGATGCGGGCGCGGCGCAGGGCGTCCTTCGAGCGCAGGAGCGTGATGCAGAACGGCGTGCCGGTGGAGACGATGCGCGGCGGGTGGGCGATGTCGTCGGACGAGAGGCCGTAGATCGCGGCGATGGGGGCGGGGTCCAGGGGCTCGCCGATCGCGGGGCGGGCCTGGGTCATGGCGACCTGGATGCGGCCGGCGGCGTCGCGCGAGGCCTCGATGGGCAGGACGCCTGCGCCCACCTCCAGCGTGAAGCGGGCGGGGCCGGCGGAGACGTCGACGAGGCCGCGGTCGACGAGGCTCGCGACCGTGGCGACGGTGGGGTGGCCGGCCATAGGGATCTCGCGGTGGGCGAGGTAGTAGCGGGCGCCGAAGTCGGCCCGGTCCGAGGGGACCACGTAGGCGCATTCGCTCAGGCTGGTCTCGCGCACCAGGGCAAGGCGGGTCTCGACGGGCAGGTCGCCCGCGTCATGGACCACGGCGCAGGCGTTGCCGCCGAAGGGGGCGTCGGTGAAGGCGTCGACCCAGTCGAAGCTGCAGGGCATGGGAGATCCGGTGGTCTGGGAGCGGAACGGATGCGGCCGGGACTTGCCCCGGAGCCTCCGGCGACGGGCGCGCCCGTTCGGCGGGGGGCGCCGCGGGAGGCGGGTCGCGAGAGGCCCCGGGTCAGGCCCGGGGCGCCCTCCGGGGCCGGGCGAGGGCCCTGGGCCGGGACCGCGGAGCGGCTGGGGGCGTCGCGCCTCGGCCGGCGCCGCGGCGCGGGGGGGCAGCCGTCGGCGTCGGAGGCGCGGGCCTCTCCGGCGCCTTCGGGGGCGTCGGCGCCGTAGTCGGGCTTGAAGTGGCCCTCGGTCTTCAGGGTCTCGGCGATCTCCTTGGGCATGTACTTCTCGTCATGCTTGGCGAGGACCTCCTCGGCCACGAAGATCCCGCCGGGCTGCAGGCGGCCCTCGGCGATGATGCCCTGCCCCTCGCGGAACAGGTCGGGGAGGATGCCGGCGAAGGCGATGCGCTGCTCCATCGCGCCGTCGGTGACGGTGAAGGCGACCGAGCCGTCGTCCTGGCGCGTCACCGAGCCCTCGACCACCAGGCCGCCCACGCGCAGGCGCTGGTCGGGGCCGGGGGCGCGCTCTGCGATCTCGGAGGGGGAGAAGAAGAACACGATCGAGTCGCGCATCCCCACCCCCACCAGCAGCGAGGCGGCCAGCACGAAGCCGGCGCCGATGCCGATCAGGATGATGCGCCGCCGCTTGCGGGTCATGGCCATGCCCGGTCTCCCTGCATCCTCAGGGCGCGGCCGGGCCCTCCCGCTCGGCCTGCGCCTTCGCCATCGCCTCGGCCTCGCGCCGATGGATGGCCGCGTTGATCTCCGCCCCGAAGAGGATCACCGCCCCCGACAGGTAGAAGAACAGAAGCGTGACGATCACGCCCGCGAGCCCGCCGTAGGTGACCGTGTAGGTCGGGAACCGCGCGAGATAGACCGAGAAGGCCGAGGCCGCGACGGTCCACAGCAGGATCGTGGCGGTGATCCCCGGCCACAGCCGGCGCGCGCGGGGCCGCCCGGAGGGCAGGATCGCGTGCATCATGTAGAGGAACAGGGCGAAGGCCACCAGCGCGATGATGTAGCGCAGGACCCCCATCCCGAAGGGGGGCGCGCGGCCGAACAGCATCTCCGAGACCTCGATGATCAGGGGGGCGAGCACCACGGCGAAGCCCATGATCAGGGCGGCGCCCGTGCCGATCATCACGAAGACCAGGCCCACGGCCCGGCTGATCACGAAGTTGCGCACCGAAGGCGGCTGATAGGCGCGGTCGAAACCCAGACGGAACGCCTCGACCCCGTTGGAGGCGGCCCAGAGCGCGCCGAGGCCCGAGATGGTCAGCAGGCCCCGCCGCTCGACCCCCAGCGCCTGCTCGAGGATCGGGCGCATGGCGTCGGCGACCTGCACGGGGGCGATGTCGAACATCAGCTCGATCAGCGCCTGGAGTTCTCCGGGCCCGATGGTGGCCGCGGCGACGGAGGTGCAGAAGATCAGGAACGGAAACAGCGCCAGCAGCGCCGAATAGGCGATGTGGCCCGAGAGCATGAAGCCCTCGTGCGCCTGGAAGCGGTTGATCGCGTCCCAGACGACCTTGAGGGCGGCGAGGGAGAACACCAGCCCCAGGGAGCGGGCGGCCCAGATGCAGAAGCGCTCGATCCCGGTGCGCTTGCGGGCGAAGGGATCGCCGGGGGCGTCGGCCCAGAACTCGCGGGCGACGGGGTCGCGCCGCTCGGGGTCGGAGGGAAGGTGCGAGCGGCTGGGCGGGGGCCCGGCGCGGGGGGCGCGGATGGCGGAGAGGGCGGCGTCGGCATCCTCGCCCCTCGCCAGGGCGCGGGCGGGCTGCGGCGGCCGCGCCGGCGGGCCCGAGGCGCCCGGCGGGGCGGAGGCCGCTGGCCTGTCGAAGGCGCCCGGCTTGTCGGAGGCGCGGGCCGGCTCGGCCGCTCCGGGCAGGTCGGCGGCACGGGACGGATTGCGCGGGGGCGGCGTCAGCGACGCGGCGGCTCGATCCTCCGCGGCCTCGGCGGCCGCGATGGCATCTGGGGCGCCGCCGGGCAGGCGCGCGCGGAGGAAGGCGCCGACGTTCATCGCTCCTCAAGGTATCGGGCGGAAACCGGGAGGCAAGCCGCGCTGCGCCGCCGCGCCGAGGTCACGCCCGCGTGAGGCGTCGGCGCCGCAGGTGCAGCACCCAGGAGTCAAAGCAGCTCGCCGGTGGAAACCCGCTGAACCGGTTCGATCCCGCCGTGAGTTGATTGGCCCACAGGAGCGGGTAGGTCAGGGCGCCTTTGAGGCGGGTCTCGTTCACGTGCATCAACTGGGGAACGGGCCAGGTGATCTGGTAG
>CAXGVP010000169.1:0-7011 GCA_964013055.1 uncultured Albimonas sp. | reverse complement strand
GCGGCGCCGGGGGCGAGGCCCGCCACGCCCGCCAGCCCCTCGCGCCCGCGTCGCTCGATGACCAGGGCGCCGGGCGCCGCTGCGGCGAGGCGGGCGCGCTGGTCGAGGGCCCAGGCCTCGCCGAAACCGGTGGGGCGCGGGCCGCCGGCGCGCTGCATGGCGAGCGGGTCGGAGAAGATCGCGTCCAGCGCCGGCGCGTCGGCAGCCCCCGGCGCACGCAGACGCAGGCGCGGGGTGTCGAGCGGAAGGTCGAAGGAGACGGTCATCGGCGGCAAGGACCGGGGTCCGGGACAGGGAGGACAGGGCGCATGCCGCACGAGATAGGCGCGGCGGCGCCCGATGACGACCCCGGCGAGGGGCGAAGGGCGGGCGCAGGCGGGTGGCGGAGGGCCGCGCCCCCGCTGTCGGGACGGCGTCGCGCGCGGCGGAGGCCCCGGGTCGAGCCCGGGGCGCGCATGGGGCCGGCCTGCGTCAAGCAGATGGGGCTGCGGGGCGGGCGTCGGCGCGGCGCGGAACCCCGCGGGAGCAATGGCGGCGCGGGCAGGAGAGGCCCCGGGTCAAGCCCGGGGCGCGCGTGGGGCGGACGTGGGTTCGGCAGGCGCGACGCATGGCGAGGCGAGCGTGGACGCGACGTCTGCGCGGGTGGAGGGCTGCACCGGGGCGCGGAGGTCTGGGGGCGAGCCCGGGGCGCGGATGGCTGGTCGGCAGGCGAGGCGTCGCGAGCGTCAGGGCGAGGGCTCGGGGCCTTGCGGGGGGCGCCGCGCGCCCGGGGGGGCGCGCGGCGCGGGTGTGGACGGTCGGGCGGGCTCAGATGCCGCCGAGGCTGAGGTATTTCACCTCGAGGAAGTCCTCGATGCCGTATTTGGAGCCCTCGCGGCCCAGGCCCGACTGCTTGACGCCGCCGAAGGGCGCCACCGCGGTCGAAGGCAGGCCGTCGTTGACGCCGACGATGCCGTATTCCAGCGCCTCGGCCACGCGGAAGCAGCGGCCGATGTCGCGGGAATAGAAGTAGGAGGCGAGGCCGAACTCGGTGTCGTTGGCCATGGCCACCACCTCGTCCTCGGTCTCGAAGGCGAAGAGGGGGGCGACGGGGCCGAAGGTCTCCTCGCGGGCGACCTTCATCTCCTGGGTGACGCCGGTCAGCACGGTGGGCGTGTAGAAGGAGCCGCCGAGCGCGTGGGGGAAGCCGCCGAACTCGATCTCGGCGCCCTTCGAGACGGCGTCCTGCACATGCTCCTCGACCTTGGCCATGCCGGCGGCGTCGATCATCGGGCCGACCGCCACGCCGTCGGCGAAACCGTCGCCGACCTTCAGGTCATGGACCTTCTGGGCCAGCTTCTCGGCGAATTTGTCGTAGACGCCCTTCTGCACGTAGATGCGGTTGGCGCAGATGCAGGTCTGGCCGGCGTTGCGGAACTTGGAGCCCATCGCCCCCTCGACCGCCGCATCCAGGTCGGCGTCGTCGAAGACAATGAAGGGCGCGTTGCCGCCCAGCTCGAGGCTCAGTTTCTTGATGTCGCCGGCGCACTGCTCCATCAGGATCCGGCCCACCTCGGTCGATCCGGTGAAGGTCAGCTTGCGCACCTTGGGGTTGGTGCAGAGCTCCTTGCCGATGGGCGAGGCCGAGGACGAGGTGATCACGTTGAACACGCCCGCCGGGAAGCCCGCCCGCTCGGCCAGCACCGCGATGGCGGTGCACGACAGCGGCGTCTGCTTGGCGGGGCGCGCGACGACCGTGCAGCCCGAGGCCAGCGCCGGCCCGATCTTGCGGGTGATCATCGCATTCGGAAAATTCCACGGCGTGATGGACGCGACCACCCCCACCGGCTGCTTGAGCACCACGATCCGCTTGCCGGGCGCGGCGGCGGGGATGGTGTCGCCGTAGATGCGCTTGCCCTCTTCGGCGAACCACTTGAGGAAGCTGGCGCCATACAGGATCTCGCCCTTCGCCTCGGTCACCGGCTTGCCCTGCTCGGCGGTGAGGATGGCGGCGAGGTCGTCGGCGTTCTCGACCATCAGGTCATGGAGCTTCTCGACCAGGGCGCAACGCTCGGAGGCGAGCATCTTCGCCCAGGCCTTCTGCGCGTCGTAGGCGGCGTCGATCGCCTCGGTGGTCATCGCGACCGAGCAGTCGGCGACCTCCTGGATCGGCTTCAGGGTCGAGGGGTTGGTCACGGGGAACGTGCCGTCGCCGTCCCGCCAGCGCCCGCCGATGTAGGCGCGACCGGTCAGCAGCGACGGGTCCTTGAGCTTAACGGGGAAAGTCATCGCGACGTTCATGGGGGCATCCTCGCTTGGGTCGGGCCGACCCTAATCCAAGGGACCCGGCGACGGCAACGGCGACCCGGGCGGCCGCGTCACGCGCTGTGTGGTCCCGAAGTGTTGAGCCAGGCTTAACATGGCGCCCGCGTCGCGCCCTGCCAGCCCGAGGGCGACGTCGGGCCGCGCCGGTCAGGCGGGGTCGGGCGCCTCCAGGCACCAGCCGGGCAGGGCGTCGCGGTTGCGGTGGGTGCGCAGGACGAAGGTGGTCTGGTGGGCCTGCACGAAGGGCAGGGCGCCCAGCACCTCCATCGAGAAGTCGTGGTAGGCCTCGATCGAGCGCTCCTGGATCATCAGCAGGAAGTCCGAGTCGCCGGTCAGCACGTGGCACTGCTGGACCTGGTCGTGGCTGAGGATCGCCTGCAGGAACAGCTCGGTGTTGCGCGCGGTGGGGGAGGTGAGCTTGACCGTCACCATCGCCCGCACCGGCCGGCGGAAGCGGCGGCGGTCGAGGATCGCCACGCAGCCCGCGATCAGCCCCTCGGACCACAGGCGGGCGGTGCGCTTGGCGCAGGCGGACATCGACAGGCCCACGTCCTCGGCGAGTTCGGCGTTGGTGCGGCGCGCGTCCTCCTGCAGGGCCAGCAGCAGGCGGCGGTCGATTCCGTCGAGCATGGGCGTCTCTCCTCCGTCTCGGATCGGTCGAGTTACTCTCGTCATTCGCCCGGGTGCGAGAGATTTTCCCGCGTCTGCGCGAAATTCGACGCCATCGCGCCGGGCCGCTCCCGCATTCTGCGCGAAACAGGATCCCGACAGGAGAGGCCCCGATGACCGCCGATTTCATGACCCGCGCCCGCAGCCGAATGTTCCGCTACGGGGCTGAATTCTATGACGGCGAGATCGCCTCGGCGCAGGGGACCCGGGTCTATCGGGCGGACGGCGAGGCGATCCTGGACTTCACCTCGGGCCAGATGTCGGCGGTGCTGGGCCACGCCCACCCCGAGATCACCGAGACGATCCGCGACTATGCCGGCCGGCTGACGCACCTCTATTCCGGCATGCTGTCGGAGCCGGTGGTGGCGCTGGCCGAGGCGCTGGCCGACTCGTTGCCCGCGGGGCTGGACCGGGTGCTGCTGCTCTCGACCGGGGGCGAGAGCAACGAGGCCGCGATCCGCATGGCCAAATGCGTGACGGGGGGGTGGGAGGTCGTCTCCTTCGCCCAGTCCTGGCACGGGATGACCGGGGGCGCGGCGGCGGCGACGTTCAGCGCCGGCCGCAAGGGCTACGGCCCCGGCATGCCGGGCGCCTTCGCGATCCCGGCGCCGTCCGCCTATCGCCCCCGCTTCGGGGAGGACGGGCCGGGCTGGCGGGAGCTGCTCGCCGCCGACTTCCGCCTGATCGACGCGCAGTCCAACGGCGGGCTTGCGGCCTTCATCGCCGAGCCGATCCTGTCGACCGGCGGCATCCTCGACCTGCCCGAGGGCTACCTGCGCGCCCTGAAGGCGGAATGCGAGGCCCGCGGGATGCTGCTCATTCTCGACGAGGCGCAGACCGGCCTCGGCCGCACCGGGCTGATGTACGCGTTCGAGCGGGACGGGGTGACGCCCGACATCCTGACCCTCTCGAAGACCCTGGGCGCGGGCCTGCCGCTGGCCGCGACCATCGCCTCCGCCGCGATCGAGGAGACCTGCGCCGAGCGGGGCTTCCTGTTCTACACCACCCATGTCTCCGACCCGCTGCCGGCGGCGGTGGGGCTGAAGGTGATGGAGATCGTGACCCGTGACGGCCTCGCCGCCCGCGCCGGCGAGATGGGCGAGGTCCTGCGCGGCCGGCTGCGCGACCTCGGCCAGAAGCACGCCCGCATCGGCGACGTGCGCGGCCGCGGCCTGCTCTGCGGGCTGGAGGTGGTCGAGGACCGCGCCTCGAAGGCCCCGGCCAACGCTTACGGCAAGGCGGTGATGAAGCGCTGCATGGAGCTGGGCCTCTCGGTGAACATCGCGGCGCTGGAGGGCATGACCTCGATCTTCCGCATCGCCCCGCCGCTGACCGTGACCGAGGCCGAGATCGACGAGGCCATCGGCATCATGGACCGCGCCCTGGCCGAATGCTGAGCGGCCGGCCGCGGCCGCCCCGGGGCTGACCAGGGGCGGCGCGCGTCCGTGCACCTGCGGGCCGCGCCCCGCAGGTCCTGCCGGCGACGCTGCGGCAGCTCTCCTGCGCTCCCTTGCTGCACCTGCGTTGACAGGGCGGGCGGGGGGGCGCAACTAGAGGGACGACCGGGCCGGAGGCGGGGCCGAGCGGCCTGCCCTCCCGGCTCTCGCGCGATCCGGAGGAGTTGCATGAAGAAGGTGTACGGTTCCGCCGCGGAGGCGCTCGACGGCCTCCTGTTCGACGGAATGACCATCGCGGCCGGGGGCTTCGGCCTGTCCGGCATCCCCGAGAACCTGATCGCCGCGATCCGCGACGCAGGCACGAAGGATCTGACCATCGCCTCCAACAACTGCGGCGTGGACGACTTCGGCCTCGGCGTGCTGCTGCAGACCCGGCAGGTCAAGAAGATGATCTCGTCCTATGTAGGCGAGAACGCGGAGTTCATGCGCCAGTACCTCTCGGGCGAGCTGGAGCTGGAGTTCAACCCCCAGGGCACGCTGGCCGAGCGGATGCGCGCCGGCGGCTGCGGCATCCCGGGCTTCTACACCAAGACCGGCGTCGGCACCCAGATCGCCGAGGGCAAGGAGCACAAGGACTTCGACGGCCAGACCTACATCCTCGAGCGCGCCATCGTCGCCGACCTGTCGATCGTGAAGGCCTGGAAGGCGGACACCACCGGCAACCTCGTGTTCCGCAAGACGTCGCGGAACTTCAACCCGGACGCCGCGATGTGCGGCAAGGTCTGCATCTGCGAGGTCGAGGAGATCGTCGAGCCCGGCGAGCTCGACGGCGACGCCGTCCACCTGCCGGGCGTCTTCGTGCACCGGCTGGTCCAGGGCGAGTTCGAGAAGCGCATCGAGAAACGCACCACGCGGGCCGCATGAGCGACGGAAACCCCCTCCAGCGCGCCATGGGCGGGCTCGGCCGGCGCGGCGCCGGCGGCCAGGGCAAGGGCGGCAAGGGCCAGGGCAAGCGCGAGCGCACCCCGCCCGAGCCGCGCCCCGGCTTCTTCGACGCCTATCCCCTGTTCGCCGAGGAGGGGACGGTCGCGGCCACCCCCTCGCGGCTGAACTACCGCCACGAGCTGATCGTCGAGGCCAACGCGCCGCTGCTGAAGGACGCGCGGGTGCTCGACATCGCCTGCAACGACGGGCGCTTCGGCCTGGGCGCGCTGCTCGGCGCGGGGGCTGCCCATGTCACCGGCGTCGAGGCGCGGGGCGAGGCGATCGCGCGGGGCGAGCGGGCTTTCGCCGAATACGGCGTCGAGCCCTCCCGCTACGCCTTCCGGCAGGGCGACGTCTTCGAGGCGCTGGAGGCGATGGCGCCGGGGTCCTTCGACACCGCCATGGTGCTCGGCTTTCTCTATCACACCGCGCGGCAGTACGAGCTGTTCGCCCAGCTCGACCGGCTCGGCGTGCGCAACGTGATCGTGGACAGCCAGGTGATCCGCACCGGCAAGCGCAAGAGCAAGGCCGGCGGGCGCGGCAGGATGAAGGAGGGCGAGCGGCGCACCTTCGTCGAGATGCGCTGGGAGGGCACCGCCAAGGACGGCGCCATCGCCGACCCGCGCGGCCGCGGCCAGGCGCTGTCGGCGATCCCCTCGGCCGAGGCGCTGGAGATGTGGCTGCAGGAGTTCGGCTGGACGGTCGAGCGCACCCCCCTGCCGCCCCCCGCCCCCAACACCGGCGTCTACCGGCGCGGCCAGCGCGTCGCGATGACCGGGCGGCGATGACAGACCCCGGGCCGGCGCGCCCCCGCGCCGCCCGATCCGATTGACCTGGGCGTGTCCCCGCACGGCCGCCCGACAGCAGGAGAGCGCAGACGATGCCCTGGGATCGTGACCAGATGGCCGCCCGAGCCGCGCAGGAGCTCGAGGACGGCATGTATGTGAACCTCGGGATCGGCATCCCGACGCTGGTGGCGAACTTCATCCCCGAGGGGGTGGACGTGACGCTCCAGTCCGAGAACGGGATGCTCGGCATCGGCCCGTTCCCGACCGAGAACGAGGTCGACCCCGACCTGATCAACGCCGGCAAGCAGACGGTGACGGCGCTGCCCCACACCGCCTTCTTCAGCTCCTCGACCAGCTTCGCGATGATCCGCGGCGGCAAGATCGCGATGGCGATCCTGGGCGCGATGGAGGTGGCCGAGAACGGCGATCTCGCGAACTGGATGATCCCGGGCAAGCTGGTGAAGGGCATGGGCGGCGCCATGGACCTGGTGGCGGGCGTGGGCCGGGTGATCGTGATCATGGATCACGCCAACAAGGCCGGCGAATCGAAGCTGCTGAAGGAATGCACCCTGCCGCTGACCGGCGCGGGCGTGGTCGACCGGATCATCACCAACCTGGGGGTCTTCGATGTGGTCGAGGGCGGCCTGAAGGTGGTCGAGATCGCCGACGGCGTCGACATGGACGAGATCCGCGCCAGGACCGAGGCGACGCTGGTCGCCTGAGTTCTGGTCGCCTGAGCCCCCGTCGCCTGAGCCCTGGTCGCCCGAGTTCTGGTCGCCAGCGCCGGCGGCCGCCGGCCGAATCGAAAGGGGCCTCCGCCGCGCGGGGGCCCCTTCTCGCGTCTCGGGCAGGCTCAGCGCGGCGCGGCG
>CAXGVP010000168.1:0-7056 GCA_964013055.1 uncultured Albimonas sp. | reverse complement strand
AGAAGCTCCGCTTCGCCATCCGTGAGGGCGGCCGCACCGTCGGCGCGGGCGTCGTCTCCAAGATCCTGAAGTGATCTCGCGGCCGGGCCCCGCGCCCGGCCCCTGACGCGATTTATGGGAGCCGCCCTCGCCGGGGCGGCTCCCTTCTCGTTTGCGGCCGTTCGATTTCCAGCGAGGTCCGTCCGTGCGCCTGTTCCCGTGCCTCTCCGCCCTGTTCGCGACGCTGCTGCTGGCGGCCTGCGCCCAGGGGGCCGGTCCGGCCCCCGACATCCGCCCCGACGATCCCGAGACCCTCTCCAGGGCGCGGGTCGTCCTCGAGTCCTCGATCGACCGGGAGGCCCTTCTCGCCGGCCTGCAGGCCGAGTACCGCGAGCGCCGTCCCGGCCTGATCAAGGGCCTGATCAAGGAGGGCTGGACCCCCGTGCAGGCCGAGACGGCGATCGACCTGCTCGAGGCCCGCATCGTCCCGCGCACCTACGACGCGGTGATCGACGGCTTCGTCTCGGCGCTGGTTCACACCTGCAGCCCGATGGAGCTGGATCTCGCGACGCCGGGCCAGGGCATCGGCCCCTGCCTCGACCTGCGGGGCGACGCCCTGCGCGCCCGGATCAAGGCCGAGGACGCGGCGCGCCGCGGCCCCTTCATCGCCGAGGCGATGCGGTCCTGGCGCGACGCGCTCGAGCAGCGGGCGCCGGAGCTGGGCCTGTCGCCCGCGCAGGTGGCCGAGGTCTCGCAGGACATTGAGGACGCGCTGGCGAACCGCGGCCTGGACTGAGGCGCGGCCGGGCGCATTGCGGCAAGCGGCGGGCCGGCCTCCACTTTCGCAGCGCCTAGACCGCTTCACGGAAAGATCAAGGCCGGCCATCAAAGTTTAATCGACCTGCAATCCCGATCGCGGCAGTCTCGAATCGTCTGCCCCAAGGTCGGAGGTCCCGATGTATCGCGCCTGCTCCCGTCCCGTCCTGCGCCGCGCGGCGGCCCTCTCGCTGGGGCTGGCCGCGGCGATGGCCGCCGCCGGCCCCGCCGCCGCCGCCGCCTGGAGCCGGGCCGCCGACCACACGGTCGCCGCCCAGCCCTCCTCGGACGCCTGGGCGCTGGCCGCGGCGCTCAGCGACGGCGGGCTGACCGACAAGGTGCTGGGCAAGACCGCGCCGCTGGTCGCCCGGGCGCTGGAGCGGGTGGAGGCGGTGGGCCCCGGGATCTCGGACGACGCCCGCCCCCGGGTCGAGGCGCTGGTCCTCGACCAGCTGCGCGGCCACATCCGCGGCGCCCTGATCCCGGCGCTGGTCGACGCCTATCTCGACAGTTTCTCCGCCGGCGAGCTCGACGCGATGATGAGCCGCCGCCTCGCCCCCGAGACGCCCGGCGCCCAGCCCGACCACACCAGCTTCCTGCGCCAGGTCAACGGCCGGCTGAGCGCGATCTCGATCGAGGCCCTGGGCGAGAGCTTCGCCGCCGGCCGCGACCTGATCGCCCGCGATCGCGCCGCCCTGCCGGTGGCCGCCCCCGACCGCGCGGCGGCGATCGAGCTGCTCGACATTCTCGCCCGCCTGACCGAGCGCCATGCCCAGCAGTTGACCGCCCGCTGAGCGGGATGTGGCCGCCCTGCAACCTGGAGAAACGATTTTCTGAGAGGGTGCAGCCGGAGATTGCATTTCGGGACCGGCGAGATGCAATGTGCGTCGGCAAGCCTGACGCGGCGTCGGGTCGCAAAGCAAGCGCCCGACCGATGTCTTCGAATCGCCCGACCCTCGATTGCTCCGACCCCGACCGCCGGGCTCCTGCGTGCAGGTCGGCCGACCGCCGGGAATCTGGCCGTCAGGGTTCGGGCCGTCAGACCCGCTCGGTCACCGAAATGGTCGCCTTCCACCTCCGGCGCGCGGCGCCGCCGGACCTGGGCGTTCTGGCCCATGTGCTCTCGGTGCCGCCGGAGGCGCTGCACGCCTGGCTCGACGCCGAGGGCCAGGCCCATTTCGCGACGCTGATCGGCCGTCTGGAGGCGGCGCAGGAGGAGCTGCGGGGCCTTGCCGAGGCCGACGCGCCGCCCGCCAGCTGCATCGAGGAGACGCTGGCCGCCCTCCTGCGCCGAATCCGCGGCAACGCCAGGCAGGACCCGAAGGCCTTCGGCGTCTTCGCCGACTGGTGCAGCCGCACGCTGCCGGTGGTGGAGCCCTATCTCGACCAGCTTCCCGGCTTGCTGGAGGCGCCCTGCCGGCGTCTCGGCCTGCCCGACTCGGCGGGCTGGGAGCTGGTCGCCGCGACCTATCCCTGGACCTTCCCTCCCGCCGCGCTGGCCCAGCTCGACCAGGACCCCGAGCCGGCGCTGCGCGCCGCCGTGCGCCGCCGCCTCGCCAGCCTGCTGCGCGAGGCCTGGGCCCGCGGCGAGGCCTCGGGCGCCTGAGCTCGAGAATCGGGGGGCGCTGCGCCCCCTCCCCGGCCGACGGGTCCGCCCGCCCTCCTCCGCCGAAGCGTCCCTGCGCCCGGACGAATCGCTCTGGGGGTCGATGGCCTGGGTCCGCGCTCGCGCCCGACGGCAGGCGGCAGGGCGCGGGGCGGCCGCCGGCCCCGGGCCGCCGTCAGGGCGGGGCCGTGCGGCGCCTTGGCATCGGGCGTTCCCGGCCGGGCGCCGCGCGCCGCTCTCGCGCGAGCGGGCGGGCCTGGCCGGGTCCCGCGTCGCGCCTCAGAGCTTCCAGAAGAAATGCGCCCCGATCTCGGCCATCAGCCGGGCCTTGCGGGTCCAGTAGGGGCGGACGGTGCGGTTGTGGAACATGTTGGCGCCGCCGGTGGGGTCCTCGACCTCGCCGGCCAGCACGCGCTGGGCGACGTTCAGCGACTGGGCGTATTCGCGCGCATGCTTGGCGACGTCCGAGCGGCCGTCGCAGAACCAGCTGAACTGGCAGGGCCGGGCCGAGCCGCCCTGCTTGACCACCGCGCAGACGTCGTCGGGGTAGCCGTCGGCCTCGGCCCGGTTCAGCACCACCCAGGCGACGGCGGTCTGCTCGCGCTCGGCCCGCCCGCGGCTCTCGAAATAGACGGTGCGCGCGAGGCAGGTCAGCGGGTCGTCCAGGTCGCCGTCCGGGGCGCCCGGCTGCGGCGCGCGGGGCAGCGAGGCGGCGGTGGCCGGCCAGCGCATCCGCGGCGCGCCCTCGTTGGCGTCGGCCGGCTCGATGGCCGCCCTGTGGCCGGTGCGGGCGTGGGCGACGGGGGTGATCGCCAGCGGCTCCCCCTGACCCTGCGCCATGCGGGGCGGCGCGTCCGGCGCCATGGCGCATCCGGCGAGAAGCAGCGACAGGGCTGCGAGAAGGACAAGGCGTGGCGTCATCGAGGCGTCCCGGCGGTTGCGATCCGGCGGACCCTCCGGCGGCTCCGCGGCGAAATTCGGGCGTCGGCCCTGCGACGCGAGCGCCCAGCAACCCACGCTTCGCGCCCGGGAGCAAGAGGCTTCGCGCCCGCCGCTCGCCCCGTCGCGGCCCGCCTGCGCCCGACCCTCGTGCCGCAGGCCCCCGCTCCCCCCTGTCCGCCCTCGCGGCGCCGCATCCCGGCAAACGATCCGCCCGTATCCCGGGCCTCCCGGGCGGGCCCCGAGCGGGCCGCCGGCCGACCGCCCCCGGACCGCTTCGCGGCTCCCCTCGCGCCCGCCCCCAGGCGCGGGCCTTCGGCGGCCGCCGCCGCGCCCCGCCACCGGAGACCCAGAGGCCCGACCCTCCCCGGCGCCGCCTGCCGCGACGGGGACGGCAGGGCGGGGCGATGCGGACGCGCAGCGGACGCGAGGGCCGCCCGGCCGGCCCGCGCGACCCTGGCCCCTTGTCCCCTCCGCCCCGGCCGCCTAGCTTCCCCCCAGGCCCCCGCCGATGGAGGAGACGATGGACCAGCCGCTCGCCTGACCCCGCACCCCCCGGACCTCCAGGAGAGAGCGCCATGCAAGGCCTTCGTCTCGACGCCGCCGCGCGTCACCCCCTCATCCTGCCTGACGGCAAGACCCACCCCAACGTCGTCCACCTCGCGCAGGTCATCGACCATCCCAACATCGAGGTCGGCCCCCACGCCTACGCCAACGACTTCGAACCCGTCTCCGACTGGGCCGCGCGTCTCGCCCCCTACCTCCACCCCGGCGCGCCCGAGCGCCTGCGCATCGGCGCCTTCGCCCAGATCGCCCACGGCGTGCGCTTCATCACGGCGTCTGCGAACCACCCGCTGCGGGGGCTGACCACCTACCCGTTCCGCATCTTCGGCCCCGCCGCCCAGGCGGACTGGCAGGCGCTCTGCGGTCCCTTCGCCGACACCGAGGTCGGCCCCGACGCCTGGCTCGGCCACGGCGCCCTGATCCTGCCCGGCGCGTGCATCGGCGCCGGCGCCATCCTTGCCGCCGGCGCGGTGCTGACGGGCGAGGCGCCGCCCTACGCGATCCTGGCCGGCAACCCCGCCCGTCCGGTCCGCCTGCGCCTCGCGCCCGCCGCGATCGAGGCGATGCTCGCCCTGCGCTGGTGGGACCGTCCCTCCGACTGGATCGCCCGGCGCGCCGGGCTGATCGAGGCCGCCGACCTCCCCGCGCTGGTCTCCGCCGCCCGCGCCGACGGCGTCGCCGAGGGGCCGGGGGACAGCCTGCATGCCATCGACCTCGACGCCCTCGCCGGCGTCGAGGCGGTTCCGCCCCGGGCCGCCCGCGCCCCCATCGAAAGGACCCGCCCATGAAGACCGTTCAGGCCGGCCGCGCCACGATCCCCGCCCTGGGGTTCGGCACCTGGAAGCTGCGGGGGCAGGAGGCGACCGACATGGTCGCCCGCGCCCTCGCCGAGGGCTGGCGCCATGTCGACACCGCCCGCATGTACGGCAACGAGGCCGAGGTCGGCGCAGGCCTCCGCGCCGCCTCCGTGCCGCGCTCGGACGTGTTCCTGACCACCAAGATCTGGCCCGACGACCACGCGCCCGAGGCCCTGCGCGCCGCGGCCGAGGATTCCTTGCGCAAGCTCGGGACCGACCATGTCGACCTGATGCTGCTGCACTGGCCTTCGAAGACCGTGCCGCTGGAGGAGACGATCCCCGCCCTGAACCGCCTCGTGCAGGACGGGCTGGCGGCGAACGTGGGCGTCTCCAACTTCCCGCGCTGGCAGCTGCGCGAGGCGGCGACGCTGTCCGAGACGCCGCTGGCGACCAACCAGGTCGAGTTCCACCCGTTCTTCGACCAGTCGGCGATGCTCGACCTGCTGGCGGAGCTGGGCATGGCGCTGACCGCCTATATCCCGCTGGCCCGCGGCAAGGCCGCGAGCGACCCGACGCTGGCGCGCATCGGCGCGGCCCATGGCGTGACGGCGGCGGGCGCCGCGCTCGCCTGGATCCTGGCGAAGGGCGCGATCGCGATCCCCAAGACCGCCAATCCCGCGCGCCTGGCCGAGAACGCCGCCGCCCTCGACGTGACCCTTGCGGCCGAAGAGATCGCCGAGATCGACGCCATGGCCACCGGCCCGCGCCTCGTCTCCGACCCCTCCCGCCCCGAGCTGAAGCCCGACTGGGACTGAGCCCCTCCTGGGGCCCCCTGGCGCGCCGCCGCCGAGGCCTGCACCGGCGCGCGCCGCCGCCGAGGCCTGCAACGGGCGCGCCGGGTCGAGCCTCAGGCGCCTCCGCCCGCCCCGCAGGCGCCCCGGACCTGATCCGGGGCCTCTCCCCGGCCTGCGGCGGGCGCGGCTGGCGGCGGGCAGGGCGCCCGGGCACGAAAAAGGGGGAGAGCCCGGAGCCCTCCCCCTTCGCGCGACGCGCACCGCCGTCGCGGATCACTCGATCCGGCTGAGACGCATCCGGTAGTACTTGCCGTTGTTGAGCATGATGTCGGCCTCGATGTAGCGCTGCTTGCCCTGCTGGAACAGGATCGCGTGGGCGTTGAGCACCATGATGTGGCCGGACTTGGTGAAGGCGCCGGTCCAGCGCTCGATCGGGCGCTCCTCGCCCTCGAGCTCGATGCGCATCAGGCCGCGGGCCAGCGTGCCCTGCACGTCGGCGATGGTCAGGCGGGCGTTGCCGACGATGCCGCCCTCGGTCTCGAAATAGCGCATGTTCATCAGCTTGAAGGGCCCCTCCCAGACGCCGACGTAGCGGCCGGGGTCGGAGGGGTCCATGCGCACTTCGCGCACCGGGCCGCCGCCGCTTTCGAAGCGGCCGGCGGGCGGGGCGCCGGGGCGGTAGTCGTCGTCCTCGTCGGTGATCGAGGGGTGGCCCGAGTCGTAGCGCGAGGAGGCGGCCTCGGCGGGCTCCGCGCCGGGCAGGGCGGCGAGCGCGGCCCCCAGCGCGAGGGCGCCCAGCGCAAGGCCTGCGGGGCGCAGGGCCCGGGCGAGCAGGAGGTCGAGGGAGCGGATCATGGGGATCTCCTTCCGGGGTCCGGTCAGGCGGCCGCCCGGCGGGCGCGCGCGGCCAGGTGCTGGCTCACGAAATGGCGCTCTCCGGCGACGCTGAGGCGGCGGGCGGCCTCGGCGACGGGCATCCAGACGGGGGTGTGGTCGGGCTCGACCGGCGGGCCCAGGGGGCGGCCGGCGCGGCACAGGTAGATGTGGCAGATCTTGCGCGCCCACATCTCGTAGTCGGGCATCCAGCGGAACTGCTGAAAGGCGCCGAGGCGACGGAGCGGCTGCACGCTGTAGCCGGTTTCCTCGTAGACCTCGCGGGTCAGGGCGCGGAGCGGGGCCTCGCCCGGGTCCACGCCGCCGCCGGGCAGGAGCAGGGCCTCGCCCGGATTGGGGGTGGCGGCGAGCAGCATGCGCCCGCCGCGCGGACCCGTTCCGAGGATCGCCGCATAGGCGCCCGGTCGCTCGCGATAGGGGGCGTCGGAACGCCAGGGGTCTCCGAAACGGCGCATGGGGGCACCATCCGCCGCCGGGCGGGCGGCGGCAAGGGGCGCGGAGTCGCGGGGCGGGAGGGCGCCGCGTCTGGCGTCGGGCCTGGGGGCGCGGGCGGGCTCGCGGCGCGGGGCGGGCGTTGCGCGGGGGGCGAGGCGCCCGGCGCGACCGTCGGGGCGGGAGAACGGCCGGTGGGGGGCGGCGTCGCCCGCGGCGGGACCGCGGGCCGCCG
>CAXGVP010000167.1:0-7067 GCA_964013055.1 uncultured Albimonas sp. | reverse complement strand
GAGGCCGGGGTTGGGGAAGGGGTTGGGGAAGGGGCCGGGCGCCGGCGAGGGGCGGGGCGGGGCGAGGCCGGGGCCGCTGGCGGGCGTGCTCTCGGCGATGGACTGGGCGGCGGGGCTGGGGCAGGCGCAGGTGGCGACCGTGCCCTGGGACACGCCGTTCCTGCCGCGCGACCTGCTGGCGCGGCTGGCGGAGGCGGCGGAGGCCGGGGGGGCGCCCATCGCGCTCGCCTGCGGGCCGGATGCGGAGCGGGGCGAGGCGCTGCACCCCGCCGTGGGGCTGTGGTCCTGCGCGCTGCGCGAGGATCTGCGCGCGGCGCTGGCGGCGGGGACCCGGCGGGTGCGGGGCTGGGCGGCGGTCCAGGGCTTCGCGACCGCGCGGTTCGAGGGGCCTCCCGATCCCTTCTTCAACATCAACACGCCGGCTGATATGGCGCAGGCCGAGCGGGTGTGGAGCAGCCTCTCCTCCCGCTCGCCCCTCCCCGCGCCACGAAAGGACGAGGCGTGATCCACAGAGCCGCCGCCTTCCTCGTGCGCCGCCGCCCGGCGCGCCGCGCGCCGCCGTCGGCCGGGGGCGGGCGATGAGGTCTGCGTTGCTGTCGGGCGTGTTCCTGCGCACCTCGGGCTATTACGTCGCCTTCTTCGGGGCGATGGGGGTCTACCTGCCGTTCTGGCCGCTGTGGCTGAAGGACTGGGGGCTGAGCGAGGCGGAGATCGGGGCCTACACCTCGGCGGGCATCGTGATGCGGCTGCTGGCGGGGCTGGCGCTGCCGGTGATGGCCGACCGGATGGAGGCGCGCCGGCTGATGCTGGCCATCGTCGGGGCCACGGGGTCGGCGCTGTTCGTGCTGCATCTCGTGGCGGGGACGGCCTGGGCGCTGCTGGCGCTGACCATGCTCACGGCGGGGGTGTTCTCGGCGATGATGCCGATCGGGGACGCGCTGGGGGCGGCGGCGGCGCGGAGCTTCGGGTTCGAGTATGCGCATGCGCGGGCGGTGGGTTCGGCGAGTTTCCTGACCATGAACGTGGTGATGGGGGGGGCGCTGGCGCTGATGGGCGCGGATGCGGCGCTGTGGGCGATCGTGGCCTGCCTGGCGGCGGCGGCCTGGCTGGGGGGCACCCATCCGGGCGGCGGCAGGGTGAAGGGGGCGACGCCGCCCAGCCTGCGGGAGATGCGGCGGCTGGTGTCGTCGAAGCTGTTCGTGATCTTCGCGCTGGCCTCGGGGTTCGCGCAGGCGAGCCATGGGGTGCAGTACGTCTACGCCTCGGTGCACTGGCGGGCGCTGGGGGTGGCGGAGGAGACGATCGGCCTGCTCTGGGCCTTCGGGGTGCTGGTCGAGGTGGGGCTGATGATCTTCTTCGGCCCGGCGCTGGTCCGCCGGCTGGGGGCGCCGGGGGCGATCGCGCTGGCGGGCGGGGTGGGGGCGCTGCGCTGGGCGGCGATGACCCTCGATCCGACCGGGCCGCTGCTGTGGGCCTTGCAGGGCACGCATGCGCTGAGCTTCGCGGCGGCGCACCTGGGGTCCATCGCCTTCATCCAGGCGGCGGCGCCCGAGCGGTTGTCGGGGGCGGCGCAGGCGGTGATGCAGGTGCTGGGCTCGGGCGTGCTGATGGCCGGCGCCTCGGCGCTGGCGGCGGTGGTCTATCCGCAGTTCGGAGGCGGGGCCTGGTGGATCGCGGCGGCGATGTCGACCGTGGCGCTGCTGCTGTCGCTGGAACTGCGGCGGCGCTGGGACGGGACGGTGCAGAAGCCGGCGTAGGCGCCGGGCGGCGGGGTCGGGGGCGGCTCTGCCGTCCGCTGCGCGGCCGGGACGCCCGCCCGCCGACCCCGGAACCGGACGATCTCCGGGCGCGGGCTGCGGTGGGCGGCTGCGTGCGCCCGGCCGCGGGGGCCGGGCGCGGGAGGTCAGGCGGGGGGCGCGATGCGCTCGATCTCGCCGGAGGTGTCGAGGGAGGCGCCGGTCTTCCCGGCCACCTCCTCGGGGGTGACGCCGGGGGCGACGGCCTTCAGGACGAAGCGGCCGCCCTCGACGTGCACCACGCCCAGGTTGGTGTAGATGCGCGTCACCACCTGGATGCCGGTCAGCGGGTAGCTGCAGCTTTCCACCAGCTTGGGCTCGCCGGTCTTGGTGGTGTGCTCGGTGATGCACCACACCTCCCGCGCGCCCGAGACCAGGTCCATGGCGCCGCCGACCGCGGGGATGCCCTCGTTCCCCGCCCGCCAGTTGGCGAGGTCGCCGTTGGGCGCGATCTGGAAGGCGCCCAGCAGGGCCAGGTCGATGTGGCCGCCGCGGATCATCGCGAAGCTGTCGGCGTGGTGGAAGATCGACGCCCCGGGGTTCAGCGTCACCGGCTTCTTGCCGGCGTTGATCAGGTCCCAGTCCACGTCCTCGGGCGCCGGGCCCTCGCCGAAGCCGAGGATGCCGTTCTCGGAGTGGTAGGTGACCTGCCGGCCGTCGGGCACATACTGCGCGGCGAGCTCGGGCATGCCGATGCCGAGGTTCACGAAGGCCCCGTCGGGGATGTCCTGGGCGGCGCGCCAGGCCATCTGGGGGCGGGTCAGGCCGGCGGGTTTCGGTTTCGCGACGGCTTCGGTCATGGGTAGCGCGCTCCCTGTTCGAAGAGGACCTGCTCCTGCGCCGCGCCGGGGACGTGGACCAGGCGGTTCACGAAGATGCCGGGGGTGACGACCTGCTCGGGGTCCATCTCGCCGGGCTCGAGGATCTCGTCGGCCTGCACCACGGCGCAGCGGGCGGCCATGCACATGATCGGTCCGAAGTTGCGCATGGCGAGGTGGAATTGCAGGTTGCCGCAGCGATCGGCGCGCGAGGCCTTGACCAGGGCGAGGTCGCCCAGGATCGCACGCTCCTGCACGTAGTCGCGCCCGTCGAAGGTGGCGACGGGCTTGCCCTCGGCCAGCGGCGTGCCGACGGAGGTGCGGGTGTAGAAGGCCGGGATCCCCGAGCCGCCGGCGCGGATGCGCTCGGCCAGCGTGCCCTGGGGGACGGTCTCGAGCTCGATCTTGCCGCCGAGATACGCCTCGTTGAAATGGTGCGAGGCGGCGGAGCGGGGGAAGGAGCAGATCACCTTCGCCACCCGGCCCTCGCGGATCAGGGCGGCGAGGCCGACCTCGCCGTTGCCGGCGTTGTTGTTGACGACCGTCAGCTCGCGCGCGCCCTGGTCGATCAGGGCGTGGATCAGCTCCACCGGGTTGCCGGAGCCGCCGAAGCCGCCGATCAGGACGGTGGCCCCGTCCTGCACGTCGGCGAGCGCTTGCTCGGCCGTCATCACGGGACGGGTCACGCCCATCGCCTTTGTCACGTTTCTGTCCTCCGGGCTTCTGGGATCGAGGCGAGTCATGACCGCTTTCGGGCCGAAATGCCAGCGCGAGGCGAGCGGCGGATACGGCTTGCCGGCGATCCTCGCAGGGCGGAAGATGCGCCTGCCCGATTGCAGCCATGACATTTCCAGGAGAGCCGGCCCATGAGCCTCTACGGCGCCCGCATGACGCTCGAGATCTTTGCGCCCGATCTCGACAGCCCGATCATCCGTCCCTTCTCGACCCGCGTCAGCAAGACCAGGGCCGAGGTGAAGAACGCCGAGTTCTTCGACATCGAGGGCGACCCTTTCAACGTGGTGGAGGGGACGTTCAACGTCGGCGCGGACCGGGTCGCGTACCGGATCATCGACGAGGGATTCACAATCTTCGCGCCCGGCGCGTTCAACGGCTACGTCATCACCTTCTCCGGGATGTCGAAGGCGATGGGCGCCAGGGCGAAGCTGATCGGCGCAGAGATCGTCGGGCGCGGGACGACGTTGGACATCGACCCCGAGGACGTCTGGACCAGCGCCCGGGCGCTGGTCGTGAACGTCGCCTCGATCAGCTTCGCCGAGGGGGATCGGCTGGAGACGCAGCTCTCGTTCAAGCTGGCGGGGGGGAACAGGGGCGACGACCTCTCCGGCGGCGGCGGCGACGATCTCCTGCGCGGCGGGGGCGGCCGCGACCTGCTCGACGGGGGGGACGGCCGGGACGTGCTGATCGGCGACGCGGGGCGCGATCGGTTCGTGCTCGGGTCCGGGCGTGACGTGGTCAGGGACTTCGGCGACGGCGCCGACCGGATCCTGGTGCTTTCCGGCGCCGAGCGATTCCGCGACCTGGCGATAGAGGCGCGGGGCGAGGACGTGCTGGTCACGGACGGGCGGGACGGACTTCGGCTGAAGGACGTCGCGGCGGAGGATCTGTCCGCAAGCGACTTCCTGTTCGCGTGATCGGGGCGTCGGTGGGCGCGCGCGGCGCCCGCCGTCAGGGCCAGAGCATCCACAGGTAGCCGCCGTAGCCTGCGACCAGCACCGCGCCCTCGCGCCGTCCGATGCGCAGGCCGGTGGCGGCGAAGATCACCAGCAGCAGGGACACGGCGACCATGGCCGGGGCGTCGAAGGCCACGATCTCGGGCGGGACGCGCGAGGGGGCGATCAGCGCGGTGGCGCCGCCGATGCCCAGGATGTTGTAGATGTTGGAGCCCACGATGTTGCCGAAGGCGACGTCGCCCTGGCGCCTGAGCGCCGCGATCACCGAGGTGACCAGCTCGGGCGCCGAGGTCCCGACCGCGACGATGGTCAGCCCGATCACGGTCTCGGAGACGCCGTAGCCGCGGGCGAGCGCCACGGCGCCGCCGACCAGGAGCGACCCGCCCGCCACCACCAGCGCCAGGCCCGCCAGCGCGATCAGCAGCGGCGTCGCCAGCCGGCCGGCGGAGCGGCCGGGCGCGAGCCCCGGATCGGCGCCGACGAGCGCCGCGCTCTTGGTGCGGATCGCGCCGCCGGCGCCGGCAAGGAGCGCCTCGCCTTCGGCGACGAGCAGAGCGTCGCCTTCAAAGGTCGGGGCGGCGCCGCTTGCGGCCGTCGATACGGAGCCTTCTCCGGCAATCGGGTTGGAGCCGCTTGCCGCCGTCGAGACGGCGCCTGCTCCACTCGGCGCGCCTTCGCCCCGGCCGGTCGGCCCCGGGCCTGCGGCGGTCGGCGCGGGGCCGGCGGCGCTCTCTTGCCGGATCACGAAGGCCAGGTAGGCGACGAGCAGCGCGACCAGCCCCAGGCCGACCGCGCGGCCCATGGGGATCGCGACCGCGATCGCGGCGAAGCCGGCGGCGACGGCGAGCATCGCGACCGCGTCCCGGCGCAGGGCCGCGCGGGCCACGATCACCGGGCAGATCAGCGCCGACAGGCCCGCGATCAGCAGGATGTTGGCGATGTTGGAGCCCACGATGTTGCCGAAGGCGATCCCCGGCGAGCCGGCGAGCCCCGCCTTCACCGAGGTGACCAGCTCGGGCATCGAGGTGCCGAAGCCGACCAGCGTCAGGCCGATGACCAGCGGCGAGATGCCGATGCGCTCGGCCGCCTGGACGGCGCCGCGCACCAGCAGCTCGCCGCCCGCGATCAGAAGGACCAGCCCGCCCAGCAGCGGCGCCCAGGTGTCGATCATCGAAGCCAGCTCTCCCTGCGCAGCCCGCGGCGCGCTGGCGCTCAGGTGGGGATCGGCACGGCCGGCGCAAGAGCGCGCGGGGCAGGCGGGATCCGGGGCGGCAGGGGGCGAATCGGCGCTCGCCCTTGCGCCTGCGGAGCGGCGGGGGTAACGCGGGCGCGCCCGCGGCCTCCCGCCGCGTCCCCCGCGCCCGCCAGACCCTGCGCCCGCCAGACCGGAGAAGACCATGTCCGCGCCGAAGAAAGTCGTCCTCGCCTACTCGGGCGGCCTCGACACCTCGATCATCCTCAAGTGGCTGCAGGTCGAGTACGGCTGCGAGGTCGTCACCTTCACCGCCGACCTCGGCCAGGGCGAGGAGCTGGACCCCGCGAGGAAAAAGGCCGAGCTGCTGGGCATCAAGCCCGAGAACATCTTCATCGAGGACGTGCGCGAGGAGTTCGTGCGCGATTTCGTGTTCCCGATGTTCCGCGCCAACGCCGTCTACGAGGGGCTCTACCTGCTGGGCACCTCGATCGCGCGGCCGCTGATCTCGAAGCGGCTGGTGGAGATCGCGCAGGAGACCGGCGCCGATGCGGTCGCCCATGGCGCGACCGGCAAGGGCAACGACCAGGTGCGGTTCGAGCTCTCGGCCTACGCGCTGAACCCCGACATCAAGGTGATCGCGCCCTGGCGGGAGTGGTCGCTGACCTCGCGCACCTCGCTGATCGCCTGGGCCGAGACCCACCAGGTCCCCGTGCCCCAGGACAAGCGCGGCGAGGCGCCGTTCTCGGTCGACGCGAACCTGCTGCACACCTCCTCCGAGGGCAAGGTGCTGGAGGATCCGGCGGTGGACGCGCCCGACTACGTCTACCAGCGCACGGTGAACCCCGAGGACGCGCCGGACACGCCGGAGTTCATCGAGGTGGGCTTCGAGACGGGCGACGCGGTCTCGATCAACGGCGAGGCGATGTCGCCGGCGACCGTGCTGACCGTCCTCAACGAGTACGGCCGCAAGCACGGCATCGGCCGGCTGGACCTGGTCGAGGGCCGCTACGTCGGCATGAAGTCCCGCGGCATCTACGAGACGCCGGGCGGCACGATCCTGCTGATGGCGCATCGCGGGATCGAGCAGATCACGCTCGACCGCGGGGCGGCGCACCTGAAGGACGAGCTGATGCCGCGCTATGCGGAGCTGATCTACAACGGCTACTGGTTCTCGCCCGAGCGGGAGATGCTGCAGGCGGCGATCGACCTCAGCCAGACCCATGTCGAGGGGACGGTGCGGCTGAAGCTCTACAAGGGCTCGGTCAACGTGGTGGGCCGGTGGTCGGAGCGCTCGCTCTACTCCGAGGCGCACGTGACCTTCGAGGACGATGCCGGCGCCTACGATCAGAAGGACGCGGCGGGGTTCATCAAGCTCAACGCGCTGCGGCTGAAGCTGCTGGCGACTCGGGACCGCAAGCTGAAGGGCTGAAGCCGGCCCTGCGGGCCGGGCGCCGCGTCTGGCCGCGCGTCTGCGGGTCCTGTCGGGCCCGCGGCGCGGGGCGGGCGTTGGTCCTGCGGCCCGGGGGGTGGGCGTGGGGCGTCTTGCGCCGGCTGCGCCTGGGGGCGG
>CAXGVP010000166.1:0-7094 GCA_964013055.1 uncultured Albimonas sp. | reverse complement strand
CAGGCCGCGCTGGCCGCCGCGCGGGCCGAGGGAGGCGGGGCCTACGGGCTCGAGGCGCTGGACATCCTGCGGGTCGAGAAGGGCCACGTGACGGGGCGCGAGATCGACGGGCGGGCGACGCTGGGCGACCTGGGGATGCCGGGCATGGCCTCGCGCGCCAAGGACTACGTCGGCCGCGCGCTGATGGAGCGGGAGGGGCTGGTCGACCCGGCCCGTCCCGCGCTGATCGGGCTGCGGCCGGTGGAGCCGGGGGCGAAGGTCGCCGGCGGGGCGCTGCTGCATCCGTTGGGCGAGGAGACGGGGCGCGGGGTCGGGCATGTCTCGTCGGTCGCGGACTCGCCGGCGCTGGGGATGCGGATCGCGCTGGGCTTCGCCGCCGGCGGGCTGGCGCGCTGGGACGGCAGGGTGCTGATGGCGAAGGACCCGATCTCGGGGCGCGACGTGACGCTGCGCGCGGGCCCGCCCTGCTTCGTGGACCCGAAGGGGGAGCGGATGCATGGCTGAGTGCGTGACGCAGGGCCCCTGCCCGCCGCTGGCGCAGGCGAGCCTGGGCGCGCTCGGCGCCGCCGACCTGCGCCGCCTGGCCGAGCGGCTGGGCGGGCCCCTGCCCCCTCCCGGCCGGACGGCGGCGGGCGAGGGCGGCGTGCTGTGGCGCGCCGCCCCGCGCCGCTGGCGCTGGCTGGGCGAGGGCGCGTCCCCCTTCGACGCCTGGCCCCGGGCGGCGGTGGTGGAGCTGGGGGCCGGCCTGTCGCGGATCGCCCTGCGCGGGCCGCTGGCCGGGGCGCTGGCGGCGCGGGCCGTGGCGCTGGACCTGCGCGAGGCCGCCTTCCCGGTCGGCGCGGTGGCGACGACGGTGCATCGGCACGCCTCCGTCACCCTGATGCGGGACCGCGACGGCCATGCGCTGCTGGTCCCGCGCAGCTATGGCGAGGATTTCGCGGAGCGGCTGGCGGAGATCGCCGGGCGGCTGGCGGCTGGCTGAGCCGATCCGGGGACGGCAGGGGAGAGGCCCCGGGTCGGGCCTGGGGCGTCCGGGCGTCAGAGGTCGCCGGGCGGCAGGACCTGGACCTCGGTCTCGAGCCGGGTCTGCGCCGGCGCGCCGTCGCGGGTTACCGAGAACTCGGTGATCGCCACCCAGCCGGCGCCGCCGGTGATCTCGGCCCCGAACTCGACGCTGGTCAGAACATGGGCGGGGTCCAGCAGCCCCTCGGCCGCGAGGCGGGCCAGCAGGCCGCCCAGGTCCAGCTCCCCCCGGCCGAGGCCCGCGCCGGTCTCGGGCAGCCAGGCGAGGTAGTCCCAGCGCTCCCCCGGCGCGTTGCCATGGGCGGGGTCGCGGTAGAGCGGGCCCGAGAGGATCCCCTGCGAGACCTCGGCCGCCGGCGCCCCGGAGGAGGGGAACTCCCCCCGTTTCACCCAGACCATGACTTCGGCGCGGATCGCCTCCGGCCCGCCCTCGGGCGTGGCCGAGATCCACAGGTCGAAGGCGAGGTTGAAGCGCGCGGTCTCGCCGCCCCAGTCGGCGGTCCAGCGGGCGGTCAGGCCCTCGACCTCGGCGAGGGGGAGGGGGAGGAGGTCGCCGCCCACCGGCCCGCCCCAGGGCTTGCGGCCGACGATCAGCTCGGGGAAGCCCAGCACCCGGCCGTCGCCCGCGGGCCAGGCCCATTCGAAGCGGACGCCGGCGGACAGGTCCTCGCCATGGAGGACGCGCTGGGAATAGTCGCGGCCGGGCACCAGCCCCTCGCGCCCCCAGGTGTTGTTCATCGCGACGGCCGGGCCCAGGGCCGCGGTCGCGTCGTCCCGCTCCAGAACGCCGTCCATGCGCGCCCTCCTTCGCCGACCATGCCGCGCGGGGATTGCGGCGAGGTCAAGGCCCCTGCGACTCCCGATCCCATGCAGGGGTCTGGCCCGTCCGTCCCGCCCGTCGTAAGGGGGATCATGAGCAATGCAGACGCCCCCGCCGAGAGCTTTCCGCCCCCGGGCCACGACTGGCCCGAGATGCTGCCCGGCTGGGTCTGGCTGGCGGGCGCGGGTCCGGGCGACCCGGGGCTGCTGACGCTGCACGCGCTCAACGGGCTCAGGCAGGCCGACGTGGTGGTCTATGACGCGCTGGTCGACGACCGGGTGCTGGACTTCGCCCGCAAGGACGCCGAGCTGGTGTTCGCCGGCAAGCGCGGCGGCAAGCCCTCGGCGAAGCAGCGCGACATCTCGCTGCGGCTGGTGGAGCTGGCGCGCGCCGGCAAGCGGGTGCTGCGGCTGAAGGGCGGCGACCCGTTCGTCTTCGGCCGCGGCGGCGAGGAGGCGCAGACCCTGGTCCAGCACCACGTCCCGATCCGCATCATCCCCGGCATCACCGCGGCCATCGGCGGCCTGGCCTATGCCGGCATCCCGGTGACGCATCGCGACGTGAACCAGTCGGTGACCTTCCTCACCGGCCACGACGCGCGCGGCGAGGCGCCGGCGGCGATCGACTGGCACTCGATCGCCAAGGGCTCCCAGGTGGTGGTGGTCTACATGGGCCTGCGCACGCTGGGAGAGCTGGCCCGCCAGTTCATCAACGCCGGCCGCTCCCCCGACGAGCCGGTGGCGGTGGTCCAGGACGCCACCCTGCCCGGCCAGCGGGTGCTGGAGACGACGCTGGCCCACGCGGCCGAGGACGTGGCGGCCTCGGGCCTCGTGCCGCCGGCGATGGTCTGCATCGGCCGCGCCGCGCTGATGCGCCGGGCGCTGGCCTGGTGGGGCGAGGACAAGCCCTCCGACCTCGACCCGCTGGGCCGCGGACGCCCGGCCGAGGAGCCCTGAGCCCGCCGGCTGCGCGCGACGCCGCCCCCGGGCGCATGCCCCGGGCCTGACCCGGGGCCTCTCGCGGTCCGCCGCCCGCGCCCTGCCCGGCAGCCCTCGCGCCGTGCCCCCGCGGTCCTCGCGCCGTGCCCCCGCGGCCCTCACAAGGCGCCTTTACGTTTCCTGACCGAGCGGCTAGTTCTGTGCCCGCTCCGCCTGCCGGCGGGGCGAGTTCTCGGGGCGGGGTGAAAGTCCCCACCGGCGGTGATGGCCGAAAGGCACGAGCCCGCGAGCGCCTTCCCCCCCTTGGGGAAGGGTCAAGCAGAGCCCGGTGGGATCCCGGCGCCGACGGTCACAGTCCGGATGGAAGAGAACGGGACGGCGCATGGATCGCGCCCGTGCGGCTGCGCGCGGGCGGGGGGCGCGCCGGCTCCGTCGTCCCGGTTCATACGGTTCGAAGGAGGACCCCATGGATCGGACCCAGACCAACCACACCACCACGGGCGCAGGCCCGCGCGTCGCCTTCATCCGCGCGCGCTGGCACGCGGACATCGTCGACCAGTCGCGCGAGGGCTTCCTCGCGGAGCTCGCCCGCCTGACCAACGGCGCGGCGGAGGTCGAGACCTTCGACGTCCCCGGCGCCTTCGAGATCCCGCTGCTGGCCAAGAAGCTGGCCCAGTCCGGCCGATTCGAGGCGGTGGTCGGCGCGGCCTTCGTGGTCGACGGCGGCATCTACCGGCATGAATTCGTGGCCCAGGCCGTGGTCTCGGCCTTCATGCAGGTGGGGCTGGAGACCGGGGTGCCGGTGCTCTCGGTCTCGCTGACGCCGCAGGCCTACCAGGAGACGGAGGCGCACAACGGCTTCTTCTCCAACCACTTCGTCGGCAAGGGCGAGGAGGCCGCGCGCGCCGTGGTCGGCACGCTGGACGCCCACGCAAGGGCCGCGGCCTGACCTCGGATCCGCGGGCGGCCGGCGCCGCCCGCGGTCGCTGGCCTCTCATGCGCATTGACGCGGCGTCGACCGCCCTGCAGACAGAACCGGGGGATGGGTTCTGTGGGGAGGTGCGGCCATGCTCGCCAGCATCACGCCCGTGTTCGGCTATGCCGACGCGGTTCTGGATTTCTTCAACTCCGGCGCCGGGCCGATCGACGACGGCCCCTATGGCGGCACGTTCAACGGCCTGACCGGCACGTTTCCGGTCGAGATCTCGCTGCAGGCGGCGCTGGGCCCGGACGAGGGCGCGACGGTGGATTTCGTGTCGCTGCCCACCGGCTCCTACATCACGCTGGGCTTCCTCGACGAGGTGGTGATCGACGGCGAGGGCGACGACATCTTCGTCACCGAGGTCGCCGCGAACTCCGAGGCGGCGCAGGTGTTCGTCTCCTCCAACGGCGAGGACTTCCGGCTGCTGGGCGAGGCGGGCAGCGGCACGACGGCGTCCTTCGACCTCGCGGACATCGGCTTCAAGGGCATCGTCACGGCGGTGAAGATCGTGGGGCTGGACGCCAACGGCGGCTCGCCGGGCTTCGACGTGGTCAACCTGCGCGTGGTGGGCGAAAGCTCGGGCGTGGACCTCGACGAGGACAACGACCTCGAGGGCGGCAAGCAGGACGACAAGGTCGACCTGCAGGGCGGCGACGACACCTTCGACGGGCGCGGCGGCGCCGACGAGATCGCCGGCGGCGGCGGCAACGACGAGATCGAGGGCGGCGGCGGGCGCGACCTGCTGTCGGGGGACGCGGGTCGCGACAAGCTCTCGGGCGGCGGCGGCAAGGACGTGATCGACGGCGGCGCAGGCAGGGACAAGCTGTGGGGCGGCGGCAAGGCCGACCGCTTCGTGTTCGAGGCTGGCGACGGCAAGGACAAGGTCATGGACTTCCGCGGCAAGGACGTCGTGGACCTGAGCGGCCATGACGAGGTCGGCGGCTGGAAGTCCCTGAAGAAGGGGCTTTCGGATGTGAAGGCGGGCGCGAGGATCGAGGCCGGCGACGACGTGATCGTGCTGGTCGACGTCGAGGTCGGGGACCTCGACCGCGGCGACTTCGTGCTGTGAGCGTCGCGCCGGGCCGTGGCGCCCGGCGCAAGCCTGGTCAGGCGGTGAAGTAGGGCGCGAGGTTCGCGCGCACGCGCTCCAGCGGGGTGTCGCCGGTCAGGTCCGGCTCGAAGGTCTCGCCGGTGATCGCGTGGAAGGCGTCGGCGTAGACCCTGGCGGTGGCCGCGATCAGGTCCTCGGGGATATGCGGCAGCGGGTCCGAGTAGGGGTCGCAGCGCGCCTCGACCCAGGAGCGGATCACGTCCTTGTCGAAGGAGGGCGGGCGGGCCCCCTGCTCGAACGCCGCCTCGTAGCCCCGCGCCAGCCAGTAGCGGGAGCTGTCGGGGGTGTGGATCTCGTCCGCGATCAGGATCGTGCCGTCGGCGTCGACCCCGAACTCGTACTTGGTGTCGACGAGGATCAGGCCGCGCTCGGCGGCCTCCGCCCGGCCGCGGGCGAAGAGGGCCAGCGCATGGTCCTGCACCTTGTCCCACTGGGCGGCGGTCAGCAGGCCCTGGGAGAGGATCTCGGCGCCCGTGAGGGGCTCGTCATGGCCGCCGTCGAAGGCTTTCGAAGTGGGGGTGATGATCGCCTCGGGCAGCGCCTGGTTAGGGCGCAGGCCGTCGGGGAAGCGGTGGCCGTAGATCTCCCGCTCGCCCTTGCGGTAGCGGGTGAGGATCGAGGTGGAGGTGGAGCCGGCGAGGTAGCCGCGCACCACCACCTCGACGGGAAGGATCTCCAGCCGCCTGCCGATCACCACGTTGGGGTCGGGATAGGCGAGGACGTGGTTGGGGCAGATGTCCGTGGTCCGGTCGAACCAGTAGCGGGCGATCTGGGTCAGCGCCTGGCCCTTGAAGGGGATGCAGGTCAGGATCCGGTCGAAAGCCGAGATCCGGTCCGAGGCGATCAGGATCCGCCGCGGACCGTTCACCCCGTCGTCGGGCAGGTCGTAGCAGTCGCGCACCTTGCCGAAATAGGGGTTCGGCAGCTCGGGGATGCGGGCGTGGTCGAGAATGCGGTCTTGCGGGTCCATGGCCTGCTCTCCGGGGGTCGGAACGCGACGCGCCGGCCGCGGGGGGCGGCCGGCGCTGTGTCGGGGGTCGTGGGGGATCAGCTCGCGGCGATCATGTCGGCCTGCTTCACGATCACCTGCGCCTGGCGCACCGAGGCGAGGTCCACCAGCCGCCCCTTGTAGGTGACGGCGCCCGAGCCGGTGCGGGTCGCCTCCTCCATGGCCGCGAGGATCTCGCGGGCCTCGGCGACGGCTTCCTCGGAGGGGGTGAAGACCTCGTTGGCCAGCGCGATCTGGTTGGGGTGGATGGCCCACTTGCCGACCATGCCCATGGTGGCCGAGCGGCGGGCCTGGGCGCGGTAGCCTTCGGGGTCGGAGAAGTCGCCGAAGGGCCCGTCGACCGGCAGCACGCCGTGGGTGCGGCAGGCCGAGACGATGGCCGAGGTGACGTGGTGCCAGGGGTCGGGGAAGGAGACCGCCCTCTCCCCTTCGCCGTCGGCCAGCATGTAGTAGTTCTTCTGGGTGCCGCCGATGCCGGTGGTCGACATGCCCATCGAGGCGGCGAAGTCCGCGGCGCCGAGGCTCATCGCCTGCAGGCGGGGCGAGGAGGCGGCGATTTCTTCCACATGGGCGAGGCCGGCGGCGGTCTCGATGATCACCTCGAGGGCGATGCGCTTGGTCGCGCCCTTGGCGGCCTCGATGGCGGAGACCAGCGCGTCGACGGCGTAGACGTCGGCGGCGCAGCCCACCTTGGGGATCATGAACATGTCGAGGCGGCCGTTGGTCTCCTCCAGCACCTCGACCACGTCGCGATACCACCAGGGGGTGTCGAGGCCGTTGATCCGCACGCAGACGGTCTTCTTGCCCCAGTCGATGGTGTTGATCGCCTCGATGATGTTGCGCCGGGCCTGGGGCTTGTCGTCGGGGGCGACAGCGTCCTCGAGGTCCAGGTTGATCACGTCGGCGGCCGAGGCGGCCATCTTCGGGAACAGCTTGGTGTTGGAGCCGGGGCCGAAGAGCTGGCAGCGGTTGGGGCGCGCGGGCGGGGTGGGCTGGACCCTGAAGCTCATGAAGGCTCCTCCGGCAAGAAAGCGTCGTGGACGGTCGCCGGAGAGCTAGATTATGTCCCCGCCCACGTCAACGCGCCGCGGCGCAGCAGGGGCGCGCGGATCCGGGCGGCCGGTTCCGGCCGCAACCGAGGGAGCCGCGGCGCGACGGTCGCGCCCGGGGCCCGGTTCCGCTCGCCGCGGCGGGGCGGGCGGCGGCGCCTG
>CAXGVP010000165.1:0-7110 GCA_964013055.1 uncultured Albimonas sp. | reverse complement strand
ACATGCTGCAAGCCCGGCCCCGCCGCGACATGCTGCAAGCCCGGCCCCGCCGCGACATGCTGCAAGCCCCGCCGCGCCGCGACATGCGGCAAGTCCCGCCCGGCGCCGATGTCGACCGCCCGCCGCGCGGCCGCGCGCCCCGGGCGCCGGGTCAGAGCCCGCAGCGCTCCCTGAACGCCAGCCGGGCGGCGCCGCTGCCGCGCAGGTCGCCCTCGACGAAGACGGTCCCGGTCCGCGGGGCGTCGACGCGGAAGGAAACCCCGTTGCGGAAGAACTCGAGGCTGAAATCCGACAGCAGCGGCGTGCCGGAGAGCGACGGCCCCTCCATCGCCACGTCGATCGGCCAGCGATCGGTGCGGCCGTCGGGCAGGGTCACCCACATCATCACGCCCGTCACCCCCTCCATCTCGTCGCCGCGCAGCGTCTCGTCGGAGACGGTGAACTCGAACCCGCGCCCCTTCCGGCAGCTCAGCTGAACGTCGTAGCGGCCGCCGTCGTAGTCGGCGCGGGCGAAGCCGTCGGACTGGCGGTGCACCCACTCGGCCGAGGCGGGGGCGGCGGCCAGGACGGCGGCCGCGAGGGCGGGCAGAAGAAGGCGACGGCGGAACGACAGGGGCGACATCGGCGGGCTCCGTTCTGGATCTTCGGTCAGGAACTGGGGGCAGGAACTGGGGGCAGGACCTAGGGGCGGGCGGGGCGGGCGATGGCCACTAGCGTGCTGGCGAGGCTGAACTCGCCCGGCCGGCGCCCGCAGGGGGCGCGTCACCAGGCCAGGCGCCCGGCGTCGACCTCGGCCGCGAGGTCGGCCGGCAGCGCCGCCCTCGCCGCGTCGATCAGGGCGAGGCCGGCGAGGTCCGGGCGCCGCCAGGCCCAGGGCCGCCAGCCGTATTCCCAGCCGATCGTCGCGCCCGAGGGCGAGGCGACCCGGCTCAGCACCGGCGCCAGTCGCGTGTCGCCCTCCAGCGGCTCGCCGGTCTCGGCCGAGAACTGCGGCGGGATGGTCTTGTCGTGGCGCTCGCCGCTCACCCGCCCGCCGTCCGGCGAGAAGGCGTAGCGCGAGAAGGCCGCGTCCTGGCCGGAGATCCGGGCGATCTCCTCGCCCCGCTCCAGGTCCAGCAGCGCGAGGTCCCCGTCGGCCAGCGGCAGCGCCATCCGGCGCCCGTCGGGCGAGACGCCGGAGAGCTCGTTCCAGTTGTTCCCGGGCCCGTCCACCACCATCCGCACCTGCGCCGCGCCGTCGGCCAGCGCCACCGCCACGATCGCCAGCCGATCCGTCGGGCAGCCCTCCGCCGCCGGCGGCGCGCCGTAGAAGAAATGCGTGGTCGAGGGATGCGGGATCGGCAGGGCCAGGCAGCCCGAGACCGGATCGACCGCGTGCACGCGGTCGCCGGTCTCGATGTTCCACAGCACCGTCTCCCCGGTGCGCGCGGCGCCGCCCGAGCCGCCGAAGGCGGCGAGATGGCGCTCGCCCACGAAGGTCGTGCCCATGCCCATGCCGTAGGCGTCGTAGGGCAGCGGCAGCGTCGCGTGCAGGGCGCCGTCGGACAGCCGCCAGATCCGCACCGCGTCGATCTTCGGGGCGTTGACCGCCACGAACCGCCCCTGCGCGTCGATCGCCGGGGCCGAGAGCGGCGCCCCCCCGCCCTGCACGCTGTCCGCGGCGGGCAGCAGCTCGGCGATCTCGGTCCCGTCCTCGGCGTTCCACAGCACCACCCCGCGCCGCGCGCCGGCCGGGTTGGTCGGCGCGGTCACCAGGCGCGAGCCGTCGGGCGAGACCACCGCCCAGCTCTCGCCGCCCAGATCGAGCCGGATCGAGCGGCTCCGCAGTGCGTGGAGCAGCGCCTCGAGCGCCGGGGCGAAGTGGGTGGAGAGCTCGTCCTCCGTCGCCTCCGCGGGCAGGCCCTTCAGCGCCTCGGCGAGGGCTGCGAGGCGGTCCCCGCCCTCCAGCTTCTCCCAGGCGTCGTCGGCCATCGCCGCGCTCTTGAACACGGCGAGCTCCCGGAGCGGGTCCAGGTCGGCGGCGGGCGCGGCGCCGAGACCGGCGAACAGGAAAAGCGTCGAGAGCAGAAGGCGTCGCATGATGGATCAATCTGAACAGGCTGCGGATAATCCCCGAAGTCTCGACCGGGGCGCACGTTGCGTCAAGCCGTGGCGTTGCGGACGGCCCGCGGCGTTCGGACCATGCCGCGCCCCCGCGGCGTTCGGACCATGCCGCGCCCCCGCGGCGTTCGGACCGTGACGCGCCCCCCGCGGCGTTCCGTCAATCGACGCGCCGCCGCGGCGTTCCGGCCATCGACGCGCCGCCGCGGGCTGGCTAGGGTCTTGTCCGGACCTTGTCACCGGGAGCCCCCCGCCCGGCCGCGCCGCCCCCCAAGCCTGCGCGCCCGCCGAGACGGGAAGCGGCTCCGCTCCAGCGGAGGGGACGCCATGCGCGTCATCAGGATCGGGGGCGCCCAGATGGGGCCCATCCAGAAGGCGGACGACCGCGCCTCGGTCGTGGCGCGGATGATCGCGCTGCTGGATCGGGCGGCGGAGCAGGGCTGCGGGCTGGTCGTCTTCCCCGAACTGGCGCTGACCACCTTCTTCCCCCGCTGGAAGGAGCATGAGGCCGACATCCCCTCGTTCTACGAGGACGCGATGCCCAACGCCGCGACCCAGCCGCTTTTCGACCGCGCGAAGGAACACGGCGTCGCGATCTCCTTCGGCTACGCCGAGCGCACCCCCGAGGGGCGCCGTTTCAACACCTCGATCCTCACCGACCGGGCCGGTTCCATCGTCGGCAAATATCGAAAGGTGCACCTGCCGGGCCATGTCGACTACGACGAGTCCCGCAGCCACCAGCACCTCGAGAAACGCTATTTCGAGCCGGGCGACCTCGGCTTCCCCGTCTGGCGCAACGAGGGCGCGGTGATGGGGATGTGCATCTGCAACGACCGCCGCTGGCCCGAGACCTGGCGGGTGATGGGCCTGCAGGGGGTCGAGCTGGTCGTGCTGGGCTACAACACCCCCTCGGTGAACGCGGAACAGGCGGGCGAGGGCCTCGAGAAACGCCTCTACCACTCGGAGCTGTCGATCACCTCGGGCGCCTACCAGAACGCCTGCTGGGCGGTGGCGGTCGCCAAGGCCGGCGACGAGGACGGGCACCCGCTGATGGGCGGCTCGGTCATCGTCGATCCCAACGGCTTCGTCGTCGCCCGCGCGCAGACCGAGGGCGACGAGCTGATCGTGGCGGACGCCGACATGGACGCCTGCGCCTTCGGCAAGGCGACGATCTTCGACTTCGCCCGCCACCGCCGCATCGAGCACTACGGCCGGATCACCGCCCAGACCGGCGCCACGCCCCCTCAGGACTGACCCATGCTGATCGACTTCGACGGGCTCGACCCGAAACTCCGCTACAAGCTGATGTGCGGCGCGGTGATCCCGCGGCCCGTGGCCTGGATCACCACCCTTTCGCCCGAGGGCGTGGTCAACGCCGCCCCCTATTCCTTCTTCAACGTGTTCGGCGAGGACCCGGCGCTGGTGGTCGTGGGCCTCGGCCACAAGGCGAACGAGCCCAAGGACACCACCCGCAACATCCTCGCCACCGGCGAGTTCGTGGTGAACATCCCCGCGCTCAGCCAGATCGGCGACATGGTCGACAGCGCCGCCGTCTACCCCGCCGAACAGGGCGAGCCGGACAAGCTGGGCCTGAAGCTGGCCCCGTCCGCCAAGGTCGCCCCCCCGCGCCTCGCCGACTGCCCGGTGGCGCTGGAGTGCCGCAAGATCACCGGCCTGACCTTCGGCCCCACCCGTGAACTCCTGATCGGCGAGGCGGTGGCCCTGCAGGCCCGCGACGGGCTGGTGGACCCCGAGACGCTGCGCTTCGACTGGCAGGGCGACTTCCCCATCGCGCGCCTCTTCGCCGACCGCTACGCTCGGCTCGAGGAGATCGAGCCGCACCCGATCCCCCAGCCGAAGCCGTAAGCGCCGGGAGGACCCCCCATGACCGCAACCCGTTCCCAGATCGACCGCCACACCGCCGGCGTCTACGTGATCGCCGCCACCCCCTTCGCCGACGACGGCGCGCTGGACCTCGGGAGCGTGGACAGCCTCGTGGACAGCTACGTCGCCGCCGGCTGCGACGGCATGACCATCCTCGGCGTGATGGGCGAGGCGATGAAGCTCGCCGCCGACGAGAGCCGCGAGGTCATGCGCCGCTTCCTCGCCCGCGCGCCCGAGGGCTTCGGGACCATCGTCGGCGTCTCCGCCCCCGGCCTCGACAACCTCGCCCGCCTCGGGCGCGAGGCGATGGAGGCCGGCGCGGCCGGCGTGATGATCGCCCCCATCCCCAGCCTCGCCACCGAGGAGCAGGTGCTGGCCTACTACGCCCAGGCCTGCGCCATGCTGGGCGAGGACGTGCCCGTCTGCTTCCAGGACTACCCGCAGTTGACGGGGGTGAAGGTCTCCGCCGACACGATCCTGGAACTGACCCGCCGCCACCCGCAGATCGTGATGCTGAAACACGAGGACTGCCCGGGGCTCAACAAGCTGACCCGGGTGCGCGAGGGCTCGGACACCGAGTCCACGCCCCGCCTCTCGATCCTCTGCGGCAACGGGGGGCTGCACTTGTGCCAGGAGCTTGCCCGCGGCGCCGACGGCGCGATGACCGGCTTCGCCTTCCCCGAGATGATGGTCGACGTCGTGCGCCTGCACGCCGAGGGCAAACCCGACGCCGCCGAGGACCTGTTCGACGCCTGGCTCCCCCTCGTGCGCCACGAGGTCCAGCCCGGCCTCGGCCTCGCGCTGCGCAAGGAGACGCTGCGCCGTCGCGGCGCCATCAAGTCCGCGAAGGTCCGCGCGCCGGGTCCGAAGCTGACCGCCGCCGACCTCGCCGAGCTCGACCGCCTGATTTCCCGCGCTCAGGCGCGGGTCCCCGCCGCCGGAGGAAGATTGGCCGCATGACCCTGGATCTCGTCATCAAGGGGGGGACGGTCGCCACCGCCTCCGACGTGTTCGCCGCCGACGTGGGCGTCCGCGACGGCCGCGTCGTGGCGATGGGCGAAAGCCTCGAGGCGCCCGACGTCATCGACGCGGCCGGCAAACTGGTGCTGCCCGGCGGCATCGAGGCCCACTGCCACATCGCGCAGGAGAGCGCCGCGGGGATCATGACCGCGGACGACTATTATACGGGCTCGGTCTCTGCGGCCTTCGGAGGGAACTCCAGCTTCGTCCCCTTCGCCGCCCAGCACCGCGGCATGGGCGTGACGCAGACGCTGGACCTCTATGATTCCCGCGCCGCCCCGCATTCGGTGATCGACTACGGCTACCACCTGATCGTCGCCGACCCGACCGAGGCCGTCCTGAAGGACGAGCTTCCGGCCGCCTTCGCCCGCGGCGTGACCTCCTTCAAGGTGTTCATCACCTACCCGCTGATGAAGATCGAGGACCGCCAGTTCCTCGACATCCTCGCGGTGGCCAAGGCCCACGGCGCCGTCACCATGGTCCACGCCGAGAACAACGGCATGATCGAGTGGATGGGCGAGCAGCTGACCAAGGCCGGCCACACCGCGCCGCGCTACCATGCGCCGTCGCATCCCGCGCTGGCGGAGGAGGAGGCGATCCACCGGGCCATCTGCCTCGCCAAGCTGGTCGACGCGCCGCTGGTGATCGTCCACGTCTCCACCCCCGAGGGCGCCGAGATCGTGCGCCGCGCCCGCGCCGACGGCGCCAAGGTCTGGGCCGAGACCTGCCCGCAGTACCTGTTCCTCGACAAGTCCGACCTCGACCGCCCCGGCATGGAGGGCGCGAAGTTCATGTGCTCCCCCCCGGTGCGCGACGCCCGCACCCCCGAGGCGCTGTGGAAGCATCTGCAGACGGGGACCTTCACGCTGTGGTCCTCCGACCACGCGCCCTATCGCTTCGACGAGACCGGAAAACTCTCGAACGGCCCTGAGGCGCCGTTCAAGAAGATCGCCAACGGCATGCCCGGCATCGCCCTGCGCCTGCCGCTGCTGTTCTCCGAAGGGGTCAACGCGGGCCGGATCACCCTGCAGGACTTCGTGGCGCTGTCCTCGACCAACGCCGCCCGGCTCTACGGCATGCACCCGAAGAAGGGCACGATCTGCATCGGCGCCGACGCGGACATCGCGATCTGGGACCCCAAGCTGACCCGCTCCGTCACCGCCGCCGACCAGCACGACGCCATGGACTACACCCCCTTCGAGGGCATGAGCCTCACCGGCTGGCCCGTCACGGTCCTCTCCCGCGGCCGCCGCATCGTGGAGGGCGGCGAGCTGAAGGCCGAGCGCGGCTCGGGCGCCTTCATCTCCCGCGGCCTGCCCGAGATCGCCGGCCGCCCCGGCTACAAGGCCCCCGAACTGGACCCCGCCCACAACTTCGGCGCGGAGATCGCCCCATGACCCGAGGCCCGATCGTCGTCGTGAACCCCAACTCCAACGAGGAGGTCACGCAAGGAATGCGCGAGGCGCTGGCGGGCTTCGCCCTTCCCGGCGGCCCCGCCATCGAATGCGTGACCCTGACCGAGGGCCCCTTCGGCGTCGAGACGCAGGAGGACAGCGACAGCGTGGTCATGCCGCTGGCCCGCATGGCGAAGGACCGCACCGACGCCAGCGGTTTCGTCATCGCCTGCTACTCGGACCCGGGGCTGGAGGTCTGCCGCTCGGTCGCGTCCTGCCCGGTGTTCGGCATCCAGGAATCGGCGGTGCTGACGGCGATGTCCCGGGCGGACCTGTTCGGCTCCATCGCGCTGTCGCCGAAATCCATCCTCCGCCACCGTCCCTACATGCGCCGCATGGGCGTGCTGGGCCGGCTCGCCAACATCCGCCCCCTGAACATGTCGGTCGCGCAAAGCCACGCCCCCGAGAGCTTCCCCCGCATCGTCGAGGTCGGCGAGGCGCTGAAGGCCGACGGCGCCGGGGCGATCCTGCTCGGCTGCGCCGGCATGGCCGGCCACCGCGCAGGCCTGGAAGCGGCGCTGGGCGTGCCGGTCATCGACCCGGTGCAGGCGGCGGCGGGCATGGCGCTCGCCCAGGCGCTGCTCGCGGGCTAGGCCGGCGCGCTCGGCGGCGATCCCCGCGCGAAGCCCCCCCAGGACCGCCCCCCCCCTCC
>CAXGVP010000164.1:0-7173 GCA_964013055.1 uncultured Albimonas sp. | reverse complement strand
CGGGACTCGCGCGCCCTTCGGGCCCGCATCGCCCGCCCGCCGACCCCGTCGCCAAGGCCCGCGTCGCGCAAACGGAACCCGCCCGCGCCGGGGGGCGCGGGCGGGGGCGTCGTTCGGCGCGGGGCCGGGCTCAGGCGGCGCGGAGCGAGGCGGCCTTGGGCTCCAGCGGCTCGGCGTCGAGCTCGGGCTTCGCCGTCTCCTCGGCCGACGAGACCAGCTCCTCGTGCAGGGCGCGCACAGCGTCGTCGGCCTGCTCGGCGGGGACCAGCCACTGCACGTCCACGGCGCGGCCGTTGTCCTGCAGGGCCAGCACCTTCACCTGCGCCGCCTCCAGAGCGGTCAGGCCGCGGCGGGCGACCGAGAGGCCCTCGAGGTTGCGCCCGATCGCGGAGACCAGCGCCATCTTGCGGGCGCGCACCCGGGCGCCGGGGCAGGTCTCGGCGAGGTCCGCCTCCACCCGCTTCACCAGTTTCAGCGAGGCGTCCACGTAGTGCGTGATGGTGTTGGCGTTCGAGCTCTTGGAGACGATGCGCACCTTGTGACGCGTCAGGCTCTCCAGGATCCGGGCGTCGTAGCCCTTCACGCCGACCATGTCCTGCTCGAACACTTCCAGCGCCAGCACCGGCAGGCCGGTGACCATCTCGACCCGGGTCTCGCCGCCGTATTCGGCGTCGATCAGGGTGCCGGGGTCCTCCGGCTCGAAGGCGTTGGTCACGCGCAGCGGGATGCCCGCCTGGCGCAGGGTCTTGGCGGCGCGGGGGTGGATCGCCTCCATCCCGAGGTTGGAGAGCTGGTCGGCCACGTCGTAGTTGGTGCGGCCGAGCTTTCGCACCGCCTCGGCGCCGACGACCTTGGGGTCGGCCGACGAGAGGTGGAATTCCTTGTGCACGATCGCCTCGCGCGCGCGGGTGCGCGCGGCGATGCGCGAGAAGGTGACCTCGGAATAGCCGCGGTCGAACTCTCGCATCAGGCCCTCGCGGCACTGGGCGTAGCCGGTCACGATCGGCAACTCGCGCGCGGTGTCGATATCCTCGAAGCCGAGGTCGATGCGCTGGTCGAGCGAGGGGTGCGTCTCGTCGCGCCAGCCGGTCAGGTCGACGAAGCGGGCGTTGACCCCGTGGCGGCGCAGCAGCGTGGCCGTGACGAAGGCCGAATGCGCCTCGCCCAGGCCCGAGAGCAGCTCGCGGATGGTGAGCATGTGGTTCTCGAGCTGGAAGTGCCCGTAGGAGCACAGGCGCTGAAGGTCGATCAGCACCGAGCGCGCGCCCTCGATCCGCTCGCGCACGAAGTCGTCGGCGGCGCGGATGTCGGCCTTGTCGTCCAGGATCTCGTGATGGGCGTCGGTCATCGCCTTCATCACCCGGTTCAGACCGTCGGACCAGCCGTGGTCGTGATCGGCATTGGCGAAGAGGGCATAGACGCCGGGCTCGCCCGTCTTCTTGTGCTCCAGCAGCAGGTTGGTGATCCCGCCATAGGCCGAGACCACAAAGACGCGGTTGTAGAACGCGTCCTCGGTCCGGTCGCCGATGAAGAGACCGTCCAGAAGCTCGCAGGTGCGGCTCATCGAGGTCCCGCCGATCTTCTCGACGGTGTGCTCGCGAAGCGGGGCGTTATCGTTGCAGGTCACGGAAGTCCCTGTTCGTTGGGGTCGCCTGGGGTTGGGGTCCCGCCCCCGTCGCGGGGGCGGGACCCGGTCGATGCGCGCCGCGGGGCGCGCGAGGGCCCTCAGGCGGCCGTCTCTTCCTCGGCCGGGGCGTAGGAGCCATCTTCGCGATGGACTTCCTTCCCCGTGACGGGCGGATTGAAGGTGCAGGCGAAGACGCACTCGGTCTTGCAGCGCAGCGTGTGCTTGTCGTGCAGGTTCAGCGCGTACATCACGCCCGGCTTGATCTGGTGCACCTCGCCGGTGGCCAGGTCCTCGATCGAGCCCTCGCCGGAGATGCAGTAGACGCTCTCGAAGTGGTTCTTGTAGTGGAACGTATGCTCCGAACCGGCCTCGATGATGGTGATGTGGAAGCTGAAGCCCATCTTGTCGTCGGCCAGCAGCAGCCGGATCGAGCGCCAGCGCTCGGCGGCGGCCTCGCGCTCGGTGCCCATGGCGTCGTTCAGGTCGCGGACGATCATAGTCGAAACTCCTTATTCGGCGGCCAGCGGCGCGGCCTGGCCCGACACGCGGGCGGCCACGGCGGCCTCGAGGATGTCGAGCCCCTGGGTCAGGGTCTCGCGTTCAATGGTAAGCGGGCAGAGGACCTTGACCACCTCGTCGTGGGCGCCAGAGGTCTCGATGATCAGGCCCGCCTTGAAGCAGTCGGCGCAGATGTCGCCGGCAAGCTCGCCCGAACCCACGTCGACGCCCTGCATCATGCCCCGGCCCTTGACGTGGGCGTCGGGGATCATGCCGGCGATGGCCGACAGGCGACGGTTCAGGATCTCGGACTTCTCCTTGATCTCGTTGGAGAAGGCGTCGTCGGCCCAGAATTTTTCGAGCGCGACCCGGGCCGTGATGAAGGCGTGGGTGTTGCCGCGGAAGGTGCCGTTGTGCTCGGCCGGCTTCCAGACGTCCAGCTCCGGCTTCAGCAGCAGCGCCGCGAACGGCAGGCCGAAGCCCGAGAGCGACTTGGCCAGCGGGATCATGTCCGGCTCGACGCCCATCTCCTCGAAGGAGAAGAACGTGCCGGTGCGCCCGCAGCCCGCCTGGATGTCGTCCAGGATCAGCAGGATGCCGTGCTTCTTGGCGATGCGGTCGAGACCGCGCAGCCACTCGGCCGAGACGGCGTTCAGACCGCCCTCGCCCTGCACCGGCTCCAGCAGGAACGCGGCCGGGTGGTCGAGGCCCGAGGAGGGGTTCTCCAGCATCGCCTCGATCTGGGCGAGCGTGTCCACGCCCTCGCCGAAGGCGCCCTCGTAGGGCAGGCGGGTGACGCCCGAGAGGGCCATGCCCGCGCCGTTGCGCTTGCCGGCGTTGCCGGTCGCGGCCAGCGCGCCCAGGGTCATGCCGTGGAAGCCGTTGGTGAAGGCGACGATGTTTTCCCTACCGGTCGTCTTACGGGCCAGCTTCATCGCCGCCTCGACCGCGTTGGTGCCGGTCGGGCCGACCATCATCACCTTGTGGTCCATGCCGCGGGGCTTGAGGATCAGCCGCTCGAACGTCTCCAGGAAGGCCTGCTTGGGGCCGGTGTGGAAGTCGAGCGCGTGGCCGATGCCGTCCGCGGTCAGATGCTCGACCAGCGCCTGCTTCATGTCCGGGTCGTTGTGCCCGTAGTTCAGCGAGGAGCAGCCGGCGAGGAAGTCGATGTACTCGCGGCCCTGCGCGTCGGTCATGTGGGCGTTGCGCGCCGACACGAAGGACGTGGGGAACGAGCGGCAGTAGCTGCGCGCTTCGGACTCGCGGCGCTCATAGATGGCGAAGTCGGCCGTGTGGTCGGTCGAGGTCATGGGAGAACCTCCCTTTTTTCGATGGTCTGGATGGCTTGGCCCTTCCGGGACCCGCGCGATCGGTGAGGACGCCGCGGGCCCCGGTCGGTCTCCGGGGATCAGGCGGCGGCGGCCGCGAGTTCCCCGAACGGGCCGATGGTGACCATGTATTCGGTGTCGTGACGGCCCTCGAAGTGGTCGTCGCGCTTGAAGTGGGGCGTGCGCTTCAGGCCGGCGTCCTGGCGGTCGGCGAAGCGGCGGAACAGCGCCCAGCTCGCGTCGTTGGAGCGGGTGATGGTGGTCTTCAGGCGGCTGACGTCCTCGCAGACCTCGCGGTCGAGCAGGTCCTGGAGCATCTTGCCGGCCAGGCCCATACCGCGGGCGTTCTCGGAGACGGCCACCTGCCAGATGAACAGGGTGTCGGGCTCCGACGGGGGGATGTAGCCCGAGATCCAGCCCAGCGTCTCGCCGTCCTTCTCCGCCAGCACGCAGGTGTCGGCGAAATGATCGCACTGCAGCAGGTTGCAGTAGAGCGAGTTGCGGTCCAGCGGCTCGCAGTTCCGGATCAGGTCCCACACGGCGGCCCCATCCTCGGCGGTCGGGGTGCGAAGGGTCGGAAGATCGGTCTGGAGAGTGTCGCGGGGCATGGGTCCATCGTTGGTCGTTTCGGTTGTCTGAAACATACGGGGGGTCTGAGAAATTTCAACCCCGAAGGAGTTTTTGCCTCCAGGCGTTGCGCGCCGTGAATCACATTATAAAAAACAATGACTTGAACGTTTTCAGGATGCATATTTTCGCGCCAGTAAACTTCATTTCGTAAATTTATTCCGCCGTCAGGGGCTGGAAATCCTTCGGTCTCTGAACGAAATTCACGTCATGGCTTTAAATGCACGATCCTTCGAATATGATGCGGCGAGATCGCTGGGCGCGGCCGCGCTGCCCTCTGTACCCGGAACCCGCTCCCCCATGCAGGACCGCGTGAAATCTTCGCTGGTGGCCTTGCGCCGGATTCTTCGCGCGACCGAGGGCTCGGCCCGATCGCTGGCGCGCGAGACCGGGCTGACCACGCCGCAGCTGATGGTGCTCGACCACCTCGCCGAGCGGGCGGAGGCGACGCCCAAGACCATCGCCCAGGCGGTCGGCGTGGCCCAGGCCACCGCCACCGCGCTGATCGAGAAGCTGGAGGCGCGCGGCTTCGTGCGCCGCCGGCGGGGCGAGACCGACCGTCGCCAGTTCTGGCTGTCGCTGACGCCCGAGGGGCGCGCGGCGCTCGACGCCGCCCCCGATCCGCTGCAATCGCGCTTCGCAGAGAAGTTCGACCGGCTGGCGGACTGGGAGCAATCGATGCTGGTCGCCTCGCTCGAGCGGGTGGCAGCCCTGATGGAGGCCGCCGACGAGGCGGGCTCGGGCGACGTGGCCCCGCTGCTCCACGCCGGCGACGTGGCCGAGCCGCACCCCGACCCGCGCGAGCGCCGCAGCCGCAACTGAGCCGCAGCCGCAACTGATCGGCGCGTCATCCGCGGCCGTGCATGCGCGGCCCGGCGGCCGCGGCTGCATCCGCGCGTTCTGGCCGGTGGCCTGCGGTGCAGGCGCTGAACCCTGAGCCGGGAGCCGCGCTCGCCCCCTGGCGGCGCGTCTAGATCGGCGGCAGGCGTGGCCCGCCGGCGTCGAGCTGGGCACGCAGGCCGGCCAGCGCCAGGGCCGCCGCCCGCGGATCCTGCGCCTTCGCAGCGGACTCGAGGTCGTTGAGCAGGCGCCCGATCGCCGGAAACCCCAGCAGCTGGGCATGACCCGCCGCCGAATGCGCGCGGCGGGCAAGCCCGCTCCACGCCTCCGGCGCACGGTCAGTCCGCGCCTCTGGCGCACGGTCAGTCCGCGCCTCTGGCGCGAGGTCAGCCCGCGCCTCTGGCGCGAGGTCAGTCCGCGCCCCCGGCGTGAGGTCGGTCTGCGCTTGCGGCGTGGCGGGCAGGGGCGGGGCCTCGTCCCCCGCCAAACCGCAGAGGGCTGCGCGAAGCCCCGCGACATGGCCCGCGAGCCGGTCGGCGTCCATCACCGCGAGCAGGTCCGCAAGGCGCGCCTCATCCATCGGTTCGGGGATCATGGCAGGGCCTCCTGTCGGTCGGGGGCGGGGTCGGAGGGCGCATCTCGGCTGCGCAGGATCGCCTCGATTCGCTCGGGGGCGAGCGGCTTCTTGAGGATGTGGTCGATGCCCTGGGCGCGCACCTCGGCCACCACGTCCTCGTCGGCATAGGCGGTGAGCGCCACCACCAGGCTGTCGCGCGAGCCGCCGGGCGCCGCGCGCAGGGCGCGGGCCACGTCGGCGCCGGTGCCGTCGGGCAGCTGCAGGTCCAGCAGCACCAGGTCGTAGGCCCGGGCCGCGCCGAGCCGGGCGGCGGCGGCCGCGGTCTCGGCATGGTCGGCGACGAAGCCCGCGCGGCGCAGCTGCGCCAGCGTCACCTCGGCCAGCAGCGGATCGTCCTCCACCAGCAGCACCGAGGCGCCGGCCCCCCGCAGGGCGCTGACCGCCGGACGCGACGGGCGCGCGGGGCGCTTCGCCGGGCCCACCAGGGCCGAGAACCAGAAGATCGAACCGCCGCCCCGGCGCGGCCGGTGTTCGATCTCCCCGCCCATCCCCGCCAGGATGCGCCGGCAGATCGCGAGCCCGAGCCCGAGGCCCCGCGTCGCCGTGCGCCGTTCCGCCGTGGGGCTGCGCCCGGGCGCGGCCGCGGGGGGGGCGAGCAGGGGGGAGGCCGGCGTCCATCCGCGCGCGTCCGCGGCCTCGTGGGCGCCGCCGCCGCCGCGCCGGCGCGCGGCGCCCCAGTGCTGGCGGAACGGCTCGAAGATCAGGGCCCGGGCCTCCCGCGGGACGCCGGGGCCGGTGTCCTCGACCTCGACCAGCAGGCGGCGGCGGCCCTCGGCGTCGGGCTCGGACAGGTAGGCGCGCAGGACGACGTGGCCCTCGCGGGTGAACTTGAGCGCGTTGGTCAGCAGGTTCTCGGCCACCTGGCGCAGGCGCACCCGGTCGGCGCGCACCCACGCGCCCTGCAGCGCCGAGAGGTCGGCCCGGAAGGCGAGGCCCCGCGCCTCGGCCCGCGGCGCGGTGGCGTTGCACACGGCGTCGAACAGGTCGTGCAGGTCGAAGTCCTGGGGCCGGCTCTCGAGCGTTCCGCCGGTGACGGCGGCGAATTCGAACACGTCCTCGGACATGGTGGCGATCACCTCCGCGGCCTGGCGGGCGTTGGAGAGGTGGCGTTCCAGCGCCGGCGCCTCCTCGCGCTCGTCCGCCAGCTCCAGCGCGCCGACGAGGGCGGCGATGGGGGTGCGCAGCTCGTGGCCGATCACGGCCAGCATCTCCGAGCGCTCGGCCGACAGCGCCTCGGCCCGGTCGCGGGCGGCGACCAGGTCGGTGACGTCGGCGACGGTGATCATGTAGCCGCCCGCCGTCGGGCGGCCGCTGTCGACCAGCAGCTTGCGCCCGTCGGCGCGCACCTGCAGGCGACGCTCGCGGGCGGGCCCGTAGAGGGCGGACTCGGTCTCGGCCCACAGGCCCTCCCGGCCCTGGGCGTCGGGAACGTGGGGGGCGACGGCGTCGAAGTGCTCGCGCGCGGTCAGCCCCTCCTGCCAGACGACGCCGGCGACGGCGTGCAGGGCGCGGAAGCCGTCGTTGCACTGGCGCAGGCGGCCGGCCTCGTCGAAGAAGGCGATGCCGTTGGTCGAGGCGCCGAGCGCCGCGTCGAAGCGGGCCCGCGCCTCGAGGAG